>ASNI01000024.1 GCA_000404785.1 Cloacimonetes bacterium SCGC AAA252-N17 | reverse complement strand
TGGGCGTAATGAAATGAAGACCAGTCGAAGGGTCTGTCCCACTTCGAGAACCTCAGTGTGACAGTGCTTTTAACTATTATGGTTATTTCTTTCTTTTACTATTTATACGGATGATATTCAATAAGCTTTCCTTAAAGTGTCATGAATATGAAAAATTTTGAGGGTATGCCAACATAATTACTCCTAAACATTGACATCCTTTCCACTTACATGCAATAAAATATGTAGCAAATTCAATGGAGATGTCATGAAACTAAGAACGATCTTTACAATTCTTATTTCATCATTTTTTATGATGAGTGCTATCTCGCTTGTCTATGCTGGCTCCTCAGAATATACCGGCAGTCAGGCAGCGCGTATTTGGATGGATGGTAATTTCTCAGACTGGGATGCGATCCCTCCACTGTATTCAGATGCATCCGGAGATCAGCAATCGGGTGATATCGATTTTGGTGTATTGAAAGTAGCTAATGACGACCGATTTGTATTCTTTAATATTGAAATTGGAGAGGAACTCAACTTGCAGGACGACAACGAGATAACCCTATATCTTGATACCGATAATAATGTAAGTACTGGAATTCAAATAAACGGTATCGGTGCAGAAGTGAAATGGATCTTTGGAGAACGGTATGGAACTTATACTTACCGTTACACGATATATCACCAATACATAGGACTTGTCACAGCACCTACAGTAACCTCGAACAAATTTGAGATCGCGATTGATAGAACGATTTCTCTATTCGGGCAAGAATTATTTCCGCAGAATTCATTCAGAATTGTGTTTCATGATAATGGTCCGGGCAATGACTATCTCCCTAACGTAGGTGATATTGTCTCATATAATTTTGATAATTCAACTTTGCCGCCGATCATTTCAACTTCATTGAAAAAAGCTGCATCCTCAGATTTCCGAGCGATGACTTATAATGTTCTAACAAGTAATATTTTTGATCCTTCGCTTTATGATACCTTTGACCGCATCTTGTCAGCTATTCAGCCGGACATCATCGCTTTTGAAGAGATCTATAACCATACTGCAAATGATGTGAAGCAGCTTGTTGAATCTATGTTGCCCTCAGGTACTGGCGAGCAATGGTACTGTCAGGGAATTTACGGTGATGATATCTATACGGTAAGCAGATTTCCAATTACAGAATCCTATGCGCTCAATAAAAGCGGTGCTTTCCTTATAGATTTGAGCCCACAAGTTGATTCGGAGTTTTTATTTATTGTGGCTCATCTTTCATTTGGAAGTTATAATGAAGCTCGTCAACTCGAAATCGATGAGATGATGGCATTTATTCGAGATGCTAAAGAACAGGGAGGCGTGCTTACGCTTGAAGAAAACACTCCGATTTTAATAACCGGCGATTTGAATCTTGTCGGATATGCCCAACAATTGGAAACTTTGCTCACAGGTGATATTGTTAATCCGCAATTTGGACCCGATTTTTCTCCTGACTGGGATGGTTCGGACTTTGGCGACCTTTGCGCCCGTTTGACTGATCTGCCTATGTTCTATACCTGGTATTCCGAGTATAGCTCATATTATCCAGGAAGACTTGATTTTATGATCTACAGCGATTACGTGCTGTCATCAGAAAGAAAATTTGTCATGTTCACACCGGAGATGCACACAGATACACTCAATGTTTATGGGCTTTATGTAGATGATGTGACAGATGCTTCCGACCATATCCCACTTGTTTCAGATTTTAGAGTTCTCGAACCCTCCTCTGTATCTAACCCTCCTCAAAATGATGGCTTTAAACTCTGGAATTCACCTAATCCTTTTTCCGACTCAACAGTGCTTTCATTCTCAACAACAAAACATATTGATAATCCGGAAATAATAATTTACAATATTATCGGACAAAAGATCAAGGTGTTATCTGGAAGCGAAACGCATTCCGAAAATAAGAGCATCTATACTTTTGAATGGGATGGTTCTGACAATAATGGGAACAATGTACCAGAAGGTGTGTATTTTTATAAAATTGATGAGGATAATTTTTACGATACCGGAAAGATGATTCTGGTGAGATAGTAAGAGTATTTATCTCGTTACAAGTGTTTACTCCGGCTTTGAAGGATGCACTTAGGAGCGAAGTTCGACTTCGCAACAAATAGGTATTCTCAAGTCCAACTTGGGAACAAGAAGACAAGGGACTTGACTCGTAGAGAGTTTACGAGTGCGAGTCGAAAACATTCGTAAGAAGTCAGTTTCATTCTGGATTCCATCCACATAGACTCGAGTTCAGAAGAGAGCGGCGTCCATTCTCCATAGCTTACTGCGAAGGATGAAAAACTGGACTTGAGACGAAAGTGAGCATATGTATTCTGAACCTGAGAAGAAGAGCATCCGTATTCTGTCGCATTCTGAACTCCACTCCGAATAAATTCGGCGTGAAGTCCAGTCTGCTGAGTTGGTATCTCGTTACTAAGTTGCAATTAGTAACGCACTCAATTACTTTTTTCTGTGAGTGAATATTTGTATTCAGTGAAAGCTCTTCTGTTGAAATAATCATTACTGGTATCATCAGTAAATTTTTCATCTACGTATTCAACACCTGTTTCAAAATCGAGAGTATGCTTTAGACCAGTTATTATCTTGTAACCAAGAGCGGGACCAAACACATTTTAGAATAAATACCTGCAAACTCATCCTTTGACCAACCCGCAACGAGACTTGTGTAGAATCTCTCTGAAATGAGATAATAGCCCTTTCGTTTGGCACTATAGTTTTGGGAATTTTTTACTCCATCACTTTTGCCGTACAGTGCTGACAACCGAGGTATTGTTTCGATTTTTGGGGAGAACTTATACGTCAGCTTATCTTTTGCAGCAAATGTGGTAACTTCGGTATTACCTGAGGTATTCACAAAAGAAATCTCGGTGCTGTTGCTCCAGTTCTTTTCCTGTGCTAAAAGGGATGAAGACATACAAACACCAACAATTATTAATAAAACAATTTTAAATATTTTCATTTTATTCTCCTATTTTTGAAAAAAATCAAATCATGATGACAAATGTCAATTAAACTATTTCTACATTTCCTGCTCAGAGAAATTATGAAAACCATACCGCAAGATAGAATAGTCTAAAAAAGAATATAATACTTGACACCATTATATGTAAGACTAATCGGTGGGTTCGAAAGGAGACAACATGATCTCAAGTATAGAACTGACAGTGCTTGGCTTGATAAGTTATAAGCCAATGCACGGATATAAAATATGCCATTTCTTTGAAGATAAGGGAATCGATGTATTGAAAGAAATAAAAAAACCTTCTGTTTATGCGATACTCAAAAGATTTGAAAAACAGGAGCTTATCTTCGGCGAATATGAATTTGATGAGAATAATCCACCGAGAAAAGTGTATACGATTACAAAAACAGGATTGACTTTTTTCCAGGAGAATTTAAAGGATTACCTGTTAAATTTTTCCTTCTTTAACCCTATTGAATTCTGGCATCTAATTCGATTCAGCAGGAGTAATATCTCAAAAGATGATTTCATTTTGATAATTAACCATATGAAGCAGGAAATTATTTCTCATGTAACCAATATGGAACAAAAAAAGAATGAGATAATAAATAAAGCAACACTACCTGAAAAGAATTTTTATCATATCATGGGAGATATGCTGGATACACTTCATAAGGCGAATATTAAAGCACTTAATGATTTTATTCTATTTGCAGAAAATCCGGAAAATGATCCCTATTTCTTAGAAATCGAGGAGGAATAGTAATGAAAAAAAGAGCTATTCTCATTATAACTTTATTATTGTTTAGTGTGAGTCTATACGCACTTGATCTCACGCTCAAGCTTGCAAAAGAGCTTGCACTCAAAAATTACCCTGACTATCTTTCTCAGATCGAAGCGCTGAAATCTGCCCAGTCCGGACGATGGAATGCCTACTCGAGCTTGCTTCCCTCAGCATCGCTCAACGTGAGCCAGACAAGATATAATCCGGATCAAACTGTTGGTTTTAACAAAGTAGATAAATTGAACACGTATGGTTTTTCCGTCACTCAGCCCATATTCAATGGCGGGAAGATCTGGCTCGGTGCACGCATGCGGGAAGATGCGGTGAAGATATCGAAAGAAAATCTGCGAATGACAAAGCTGGAAACCCTTGCCGGAGCGGAATCGCAATACTTCTCCGTACTTCAAAATGAGCAGCTTATGGAAATTGCAGAGCTAGATCTTGAATCAAGTAAAACAAATCTGGAGATCGCAGAAGCAAAGTATGACTCCGGGCTTCTTTCCAAGGGAGATTACCTGCAGATCCAAGCGGAAAAAACAAATAAATTGGTAAGTGTTCTTCAGATGAAAAATCTCTATCAAACCAGTAAAATGAGTCTTCTGAATTATCTGCAGATCGGTTCGATCGGGACTATCGAACCGGTTGACTCAACTACTTATTCCGACCTGTTACAGCGTCTTCAGAATTTATCACTTGCCGAGATCGACAGCATCTCAAACAGCTTTGTTCAGTATGGCATGGAGCACAGTCCTGCTATTGCCATGTCGAATATCGTAATTAATACAAGCAAGAAGTCACTTGTCATGGCTGGAGGTAATTTTCTTCCTTCTGTAAATCTGTCCTATTCCAAAAATTGGATCAAGTATGATTTTATGAGTGATTACGACAATTCCGAAAGTGTTACAATTTCAGCTTCTTTACCGATTTTTCCTATTGTTGACAATGTTACTTCCTATACTCAGGCGCATCACGATCTAAAGAAATCTCAATATGATTATAAATATACCGAAGATGGTGTTGTTACAGGAATAAAGGGGCAGTTTTTGAGTCTCGTCTCATATGCCAATTCAATTATTGCATCAAAAGCTTCCCAAGCTCAAGCAGGAGAAACCTATGCTCAGATGCAGGAGCGGTTTTCAAGTGGAATGATCAGTGCGAACGAGCTGAATTCTACACAGACATTGTATCTTTCGACACAAAATCAGTATGTTCAGTCTTTGTATGATTTCCTTGGAGCAAAATCAGCACTTTTACAGCAATTAGGTACTGAGGAAAACATTATAATTGAAATAATAGAAAAGAATAAATAAAGAGAAAAATGCTGAACCACACGTCTTCACTGCGTTACGACGATGCAAGCGAAATACGCCAACCTTTGCTGCACTGCGTCTTGGTTTTGTTGTTAAACAGGTGTGCTTTTTGCCTGTCACGACATAGCGCAGCGTAGTCGGATGGTAAAAATATTTATATATAGGAGAAACATGATTAATAAAAAATTCACAAAAGTAATTATTTTATTGGGTGCTGTTGTTTTACTGTTTTCTGGCTGTTCAAAACCCGGTGGAGGATTTAGCGGTATGAAAAAGGAAGCCGTTCCTGCATCAGTGATTGTGGAAGTTGTTCAGCCCCGTGATCTTGAGGAATTTATAAAGATAGTCGGAACTCTTGAAGGTATTATTGATATCACTCTTTCAAGTGAGGTGAGTGGAAAGATCGTGGAAAAATTAAAAAATCTCGGAGATTGGGTAAATGAGGGTGAAGCAATCGGTCGGATAGATAATGCTGATCTGAAAAATAAAGTGGATCAGGCGGAAGCTTCATTACTCGCGGCAAAGGCATCCTTCGAAAGCGCCCAACTCAATCTGACTACATCGGAAAAGTTATATGAAGATGGAAAGATATCCAAAATGTCCTATCTTGAAGCACAGATCGGCATAAAAGGTGCTCAGGCAGGTCTCGAAGCTGCAAGAGCCGGGCTCGAAAGTGCGAAGAGGTACTTGAATAATTCTATGTTCGTTGCTCCGGTGTCCGGATATATTACCAGTATTTCTTTGGAAATTGGCGAGATGATCGGAGTGGGAAGTCCCGTATGTTCGATAGTTAATTCAACAAAACTTCTTATCAAGACCGGTATTGGTGAAAGTGACATTATGAGTGTGAGTAAGGGACAGCATGTAAGCATTCATTATGATGACTATCCTCATGAATTTGACGGCAAGATCACAGGTGTCGGCATCAAACCTCTGGCAGGAACTGCCAGCTATCCAATTGAAATCGTACTCGACAATCAGGATGGATTGCTTCTACCGGGTATGGTCGTGGATGGTTATATTCTCGCCCATGTTTACCAAGATGTGATCTATACTTCTCTTAATAATATTTCTGAAAAATATGATGATAAAATCGTATATATTATTGATGAAAACGACACAGCGCATAAGGTAAATATTGAACTTGGTGAGGAAATTGATCGTAATGTTATCATCAAAAAGGGCTTGAACAGCGGAGATAAACTTGTAAGAGAAGGTTATGAAAATCTGCAGGAAGGCACGAAGGTAATAATAAAGTCTGTCTATCAGCATGAGACATCATCCTAAGGAGTTCCTATGTCAATAGCACAGTTTTCAGTAAATCACAGCAAACTGATAAATATGATCATGATTATCGTGTTCATCCTTGGTATTTATACGGTTATTGTCATGCCAAAAGAAGAGATGCCTTCTGTGGAGTTCGGTGCATTTTATATTGTAGTATCCTATCGCGGAGTGTCTCCCGAAGAGATGGAAAATCTCGTTGTGAAGAAGCTCGAAGAGCAGATCATTAATCTGGATAATGTTGATTATTTTCAATCGACATGTGAAGCAGGAAGAGCTACGATCTTTATTATGATGAAAACAAATGCCGATATCGATCAAGCATGGTCAGATCTCAACACGGAAATGCAGAACGTTAGGGATTTGCCAGAAGATGCAGACGATCCAATCCTTGTTCGCCTTAACATGAGAGAAGTCAATGAAATATGTACTGTAGCTTTGGGCGGAGATTTTTCTGCCAATGCGATTCGTGAGATCGCTGATGATTACAAAGACAATATCCTCGAACTGGATAATATTGCGAAAGTCGAGATCGCAGGGACAAGAGATCGGGAAATCTGGATCGAGAACGACATCAACAAGCTCGATCAATATGGGCTTAGTATTTATGATGTTTCAAATGCAATCACAAACCGAAATAAGAATGTGCCTGCAGGAGATATTAGATTTGGGCGTGCTGAATTTCTTATCAGAACAGTTGGCGAATTTGATGCTATCGATGAGATAAAGAATGTTATTGTAAAGATGGATCAGAATGGAAGAGCTGTTCGAATCGGTAATGTTGCCACTGTAATCGATACCCTTGAAGAACAGGTAACTATCGCAAAGCTCGATGGTGACAAGGCAGTTAACGTAAATATCTATATGGACGCAGAGGGAAATATAATACAGGTCATGAAAAATGTTCGTGCAGCATCTGATGAATTTGTGGAAGATGTACCTGGTCTTAATATTGAAGTGCGGAATGACGGCTCGATCGAGGTCAAAAACAGCATATCCACTCTCGGAAATAATGCATTGATCGGCGTTGTATTGGTATTTATTACGCTGCTTATTTTCATCGGATGGAGGAATGCACTCTTTGCAGCGTTGGGCATTCCATTTAGCTTCTTTCTTACATTTTTGATCATGGAGCTTCTCGGAGTGACCATGAATAATCTTAGCTTATTTGCACTTATTCTGGTTATTGGAATGATCGTGGACGACGCGATTATTGTGCTCGAAAATGTGCATCGATACCGAGAGCAAGGGATGAGCGCAAAAGAGGCAGCGATCAAAGGAACTAATGAAATCATGGGACCTGTGATCGCAGCAGTGGCGACGACAATTGCCGCATTTTTTCCTATGCTTCTGATGAAGGGAATGATGGGTAAATTCATGAGCGTGTTCCCCATAGTTGTGTCGATCGCCTTGTTCTCATCTCTTCTTGAATGCCTTATTATCCTTCCATCACATATTGCAGATTTCAGTAAAAAGACCGGTGAAAACCTGAAGGATAAAACACACAAGCTCCATGCCTGGCTCACGAAAGTATATCAGTATCTTATCAAAAGAGCTCTTAAGTATAGATATATCTCTGTCATTATCGTTGTTGTTGCCTTTGTGTTTGCTATATCAGCTCTTGGGATGGGGCTTGTAAAATTTGAATTTTTTCCTTCAGGAACCCCCAAAACAATTATACTCAATCTCGAAACGCCTGTCGGCACGGGACTTGAGAATACAAATGAAGTCGTCTCTCAAATAGAAGAATTTATTCAGCAGATGGATGAAAGTGCTGATGTGGAAGCATTTGTTACAACAATAGGGCAGTATACGGAAAATCATCGTACGCAGGTGGCAACCTCACATGCAGAAGTAAAGATCGATCTTCTTGATGCGAATGATCTTACTTATTCAATCGAGCAGATCAAAGGAACAATTCGACAATATCTTGAAACAGTGCCGGGACTTTTTTCCTACAAATTCACCGAGGGAGAGCGGGGCGGTGCTCCCACAGATGCAGATATTGAGCTGCGAATCATCGGAAATAATATTGATAAATTAGAAAGTATTGGAAATTATGTTATTTCAGTTCTGGAAGATATTCCGGGCATCACGGACTTGGAAACGGACATGGATGATGGAAAAAAGGAAATTAAAATACTGCCCAAACATGATAAACTGGGCTTATATGGCTTGACGGTGAATGATATTTCTTCACTGGTCTCTATTGCGTCTTACGGTGCTCCTATTTCAAAATTCAGGGGTGGAGAGCTTGATGAATATAATATAGTAATTCGCGTACAAGAAAATCAAATTGATGATGTATCAGATATTAAAGAGATGAAAATCCACACAATGACTGGTGAACTTATTCCGCTTAAGGAGCTTGCTGATTTTGAAATTTCAGCAGGTTATTCTCAGATCCAGCATTATAATGGCAATAGGGTGCTCACTGTGAACGGAAATACAACGAACTATGATGATAACGGAAAAATAGTAAAACAAACCCCCGATGAAGTAACAGCACTATTGCGAGGAAATACCCTTACCGGTCAGGTTGGATTGCTTGAGAACTTCACCGAGCGGTTCCCGGGATATCAGCTGCAGTATGGCGGTGTCTTCCAGCAGAGATCGGAAGTTTATAATTCATTATACATTGCTTTGGCAGTTGCACTCCTGCTCATTTTTGCGATATTGGCAGCAAAATTCAACTCCTATGTGCAGCCCTTCATTGTAATGCTCGCTTTTCCTTTTGCGGTCATTGGTGTAACCTTTGGTTTGATGATTACCGGACTACCGTTCTCAATGATGACCTTAATCGCTGTTCTCGCTCTTGCAGGTATTGTGGTAAATGATTCTCTTATACTGGTTGACTTTGTAAACAGTGAAAGAGAGAGGGGCGTCGATAGATGGAATTCACTCATCGATGCAGGAACAGTTCGTCTTCGTCCTATCTTGATGACAACGATAACCACAATTGCAGGATTTATGCCGATCATTCTTTCTACTGCAAGCGAAGTCGAAAGCTGGAAGCCGATCGCAGTCAGCATAGCATTCGGACTTGCCTTTGCCACACTGTTCACGCTCCTTATTATTCCTGTGGTCTATTCATTTATTGATTCCATATTCGGCAGACTCGGTATGACCAGGTTCAAAACACACAAGAAATTTGATGATTGTGTGAAAATGTAAAATACATAACTTTCATAATTTAATAAGAGCCGGACTCATCAAGAGTTCGGCTTTTTTTATTAGGAATTTTGACAAAAAAAATAGAATAATATTATTACAAAATATGGGAAATAAGATAACTATAAAAGTTTTAGTATCCTGTCCATCAGATGTTCAGGAAGAAGTAAAATTTATAGATGATATATGTAAAAAGTTATCGACTATTCCAAAAATACAAACAAACACAGAAGTAGTTGTTTATTCTTTTTGGTTAGGTAATTTAACAACACCTAGAATAACAGGTGAAAAACCTCAAAAATTAATAAATTCTGACATTGAAAAAATAAATCCTGATATTTTTATTGGAATTATGTGGAATAAATTTGGAGATATAAAAGAAAATAATCTAAGTCCTACAGAAGAAGAATTCAATATTGCCTTAGATAAGTATAAAAAAAATGGTAAACCATTAATTCAGTTTTATTTTAAGAATAAATCCATTTCACTAAATACAACATATGAATGTGAACAGAGGAAACTTGTAATATACTTCAAAGAAAGATTATCGAGATTAGGGCTTTATAGTTCATTTAAAGAATTCAATTTTCCTTATGAATTTACGACAGAAAGTTTTCAAAATCAAATAACAAATTGCATAAAATTCTTTTTTGAAAATTTTGATACATTGACTTATAATAAAATACCAAAAATTATGAAATACGAATTTAATGATTTAAAATCATATATTCCAAGACGAGTTTATGACATCAAAGACGAAAACCAATTTTATTTAATAGAACCCGAAAAATATAGTGAAGAATTGATATCTCTTATTCAAAAAGAGACTAAAATCGTATTATTAGGAGATGCCGGTACTGGTAAAACTTTAGAACTTAAACGAGTAGCACAATATTTTTCAGATGATGACAAGCCATTGTATCCAATATATAAGTCTTTAAATCTTTATGTAGATGAAATTCTCGAAAATTATCTACCAGCAGAATGGAGAGAATATACAGTAGATTCTCGCATTGATGAAAATCATTTGCTCATAATATTAGATGGCTTTGATGAAATAGAAGCAAAGTGTAAGCTTACAGCACAAAGAAGGATTTTACAATTTTGTGAAGAGCATCCAAAAGTTCATATCTTAATTTCATGTCGTTCAAATTTCTATAATAAAGAAACAAAGGAAGAATCAGGTACGTTAAATAATTTCAATTCTTACAGCTTGTTAGGTTTAACAGAGAATCAAATAAAAGAATATATAACAGACAATATTAAACCAAAAAAATCAGAAGAATTTAGAAATAATATTTTATCAAAAAAACTTTATTATTTACTAGAGATTCCCTTTTACTTAATTAATTTAGTTTCATATTATACTGAAAATGGAAGATTACCATTTAACAAAGCTGAAGTTTTTACATTTCTTATTGATAAGAGGATAAAACTTGATGAGCAGAAGTACAGTACAGCAATTGAATTGAATACCGAAAAAACTCGAGTATTTAGGACATTAGAAAAGTTAGCTTTAGGGATGGAATTATTATGCAAAAATCAAATTTCAGATGGTGAGTATCATAAGATTATTCCAGATACAGATTTAAGAAATTTAATAAAACATTCTACTTGTTGGAAAAATTTAAAATTTGAACATAATAACTTTCAAGAATTTTTAGCTGCAAATGCTCTTTCTAAATTAGAATTCAGTGAAATAAGAGAGATTATAACATTTTCACCAGAACACAAACAAATTATACCATCCTGGACAAATACGTTATCATATCTGTTTAGTATCCTTGATAAAGATAATAAATTATTAATAGAATTACAGAATTGGATTATTGGAACTCAACCTAATATCCTTTTGTGTGCTGAACCTGATAAAATCGAAAAATCAATAAGATTTGAAATTTTTAAAAACATATTTAATTCTTATAAAGAAAAAGGGTTATGGATAAATATTCAAAAATTTACAAATAGGGATTTTGTTAAATTCGGTGAATCAGAAGATACTATTGATTTTTTATTGAATGAAATCTCTCCAGCAAATCCTCTTATATCACGAAAGGAAGCTGTATACTTAATTGGATACTTTTCCAATCCCTATAATAAAAAAAGTATAATAAAAGAAAAACTTCAATCAATAATTTTTAGTAAATACGAAAGTAATTATATCAAATATCTTTCAATACTAACTCTTTCTAGTTTAAATATTACAAATGAAGAAGAAATCGAAAAAATTGTTCAAAAATTTAAGAATTCGGAGGATGATAATATAAGATATGCAATTTATAGATTAATTAATAAAAATGAATTAACTGACAAATATATCGAGGTATTTTTAGAAGGAATTAAATTTACACGTAAATCATTTTACAGGGAAGATAAACCTATAAATACAGGTGAAATATTACAATTAGGAGAAGGATTGGCTTCTTCTAAACGATATAAAAGTTTAGAGAAAATTATAAAATACTTTAAAGACAATCCTGACGAAATTGATAACGCTTACATTGAAAAAAGTTTTGATATAATTATTTTTAATACTATTGAAATATACAAAAGTACAAATAGCAATTCAATTTTTAACATTATACTTGATTTAACCACCAGCTTCAAAGAAAGGTATTATTATGATGGCTTTTATAAAAAAATAATTACCTTCTTTGAGAAAACAGACACACTATATAATGCCTTTATAAAAGTTTATAAAATGACAATAGACTTACGGAAGAAGATGATTTTATTAAGTAATCTTTCAAATAATGAGACTCTTGAATTTATTATAAAAGAATATGAAAATAAAAATATAACAAATGATTTTATCATATCCTATCAAAACTATTTAAGAAGTAATAATTATAAATATTATGAATCATTTAATAATTTATTGGTTAAAAAATTTGGAGATAAATTTAAACTTCAACCACAAACGGATTATAAAAAACAAAGAGAAGAAAGAATTAAAAAAGACATTAGATTACTTTTTGATAAAAAAGCATTTATTGATGAAATCAAACTCATTTTTGAGAAAATTGGTAAATTTAATCCGAATGAAAAAGATTTATTTAAATTTGATACAGATAATTGGGAAAATAGATACTATTCAAAAATTATTTATGATACATTGCTAAGTTTTGCAAATAAGAAAACAATTTCAGTTGAATCAGTTATTAAAACATTCAATGATTCGAATTATTGGGATATGTTCAAGATAGGTAATATTAATAAACTTATGAATAAAAAAGAATATATTCCTAGAAACGAACAAAAAAAGTGGATTGAGAATTGGTGTATATCAAATGTTAAAAAAGTAAATTTTAAAACTGAAAATAAAAAGACGGACAAAGGATATTCTAGAAGTTTGTTATCAGTATTTTTAGTATATTTTATGAAAGAAATGGATTTTTCATATAAAGAAAGTGTAATGCTAGATATTTTATCGTTTGTTACCTCTCTTGAAAGTATTGATTTTATTGAAAAATATATCTCTTCAAATAAAGTTTCTGAACGAATTTTATTAAATTTAAAAGATGGTATTGAAATTGAAGAAGTTTTAGCAAATCATATTAATTACTGTCTTAATAATAAACTCTATGAAGTTCTGAATTATGTTTATGATTATTTATTGTTGTATGAAAAAGATAATTTCAGAATTAAAGAATTAAGAAATGTTTCACTCGAAGCAATTCTTACTTTAGCTTATGATTATAAAAATCTTAAAGAAACTTTATTAAAAATAGAAGACGATTTTAAGTGGATTATTGTTGATAAATTTATTGAGAATAATACTGAAATTAAGTTTATAGAAAATTATTTATTAAAGAAATTGAAGGATACAAATGAAGAAGATTCTTTCGAAGCTTCTGAATATTTGATCCTATTAGAAAATAATTGCGGTTTAAAATATTATGTTGAATATGTTAGAAAAAACAAGAAATTCAGATATAGATTTTGGAAAGAATCACCATTCAGCAAATTGACTAATATAGAATTAGCACCGTTATTAATTGAACTTATTGAAATTGATTTCAAAGAAAACATTAAACAAGATAAATATGAGAGTTTATATAAACATGTTATAAATGCCCTAAAATCAATAGCTCTTTATTCCGAAAAGAATTATTTAATGGTTAAGTCGTCTGTTGAAGGCTTTATTAAAAAAAATAATAAAATTAAAAATATAAATAGACTATATTATTTTCTTGAAGATTTAAAACTTCAGTTTTTTATTAATAAGGGCGGAGCTTTAACAATAAATGAAGTATGTGCTAAGTTGAAAGAAATTAATTTTTTGTAGTTAGTAAATATAATTTCTTTATCCTTTCTCTATCCTCATTTTCTTTATCTCCTTTATAATACATTTCAATAAACTCGATTCTGTCCTCATCTTCAAAATATGCGTAAATGATACGAATACTAGATCTGCTGCCGGTTCCTTTAAGGGATTTACATGCAAAACGCGTCACTTTATATATCTTAGGATGTTCGATTCCCAAGCCACTTATTTGCTTTATTCCAGTAAGCGGTTGGAACTGTTTGTGAAACAACTTTAATGGTGTGTTAATAAATGTAATCAGATCCTCTGTAAGTGATGTCCATTTCTTTTGATACTTTTTGAATTCTTTTTCGAATTCAGTATGAAAATATATCTCCTTAAATACTGCCTGTTCAATCTCCATCATAGTTCCGTACCGAGTATTCATAGGTTCTGTAGAAAACCGATTCATAATCGATAATTCCTCCTTCTTCTGCTGCAAGCCAGGGCACATCTTTATGTGAGAAATTACTAATCTCTGAAGCGTTCATATCGGAAAGTCTATTCAGCTCGTTATCAATATGCTCTAATTCTTCACCTGAAAGAATGTGAAGGTTTGCCTTTCTGTGAGGAAGGTATTTTGTTTGAGGATAGTCGAAGTATTTACTTTTTACGACCTCTACATCTTCATCAGAAATCATCTCATCAATAATTTTTTTAAACTCAATTGGAGTTGGCCCATAAGTATTTTTTTGATATGTTGCTCCAATAAGCTGTTCTTCATATTGTTCATAATAATCAAAATCTATGAAGTAAAGCAATTTATAAAGCACTGTTTCTCCAATATTAGGTTTTGAGCCCACCTTATTTAAAATGTATATCAGAACCTCTTTAAATTTATCATAATTTTTTGTTGGTACACTAATGCGAATTTGAGTTTTATCCGATAATTCTTTTTTCTTATCAATGTGAACTTCTGGTTCTTTCTTGATGCCCAGAAGCTCATCTGTTGAGATATTGAAAACTTCAGCAATTTCTTTTATTTCAGAAGCATTGAGTTTTCTTTCACCACTTTCGATTTTAGATAATGTTGGTCTTTTAATGTTCAGCATTCTCGCAAGATCATCCTGATTGAGATTATTGACCTTTCTATAATTTTGAATTTTTTCACCGACTATTTTATTAATTTCGTCCATCATATAAGTCCTTTCAATTTGTCAAATAAAATAGGAATGTTAGAAAAGCTGTCAAGTAAATGTTAGAAAAAGTAACATTGGGAAGATATATTACGTTGCATGATAATTGTTAAAAAATTATAAAAATCATAAAAATAAGTAAATTAATAAATAAATTCAATAAAATACTTGACATAATTAATATGGAGCATAATATATTCAATATGAAAGCGAGGAAAAATGAATAATAGATTAAAGCAATGTCCAGTATGCAATTCAACCCTGGAAATTAAAGAGTATCATTGCACGAAGTGCGATACTACTATTAGAGGAAATTTTGAGGTGGGGGATCTGGCTTCACTTTCTGCCACTCAACAGGAATTTGTAAAAACTTTTATCTGCAATCACGGCAATATCAAAGAAGTTGAAAAGGCGCTTGGCATTTCCTATCCAACAGTAAAAAACCGATTGGCAGAGGTAACAAATGTCCTGTGCCCGTCACAAAACAACGAAAGTAGAGAATTTTCTACATCAATTTTAGACGAAATCGAACGAGGTGAGATCTCGGTCGAAGATGCTATCAAAAAATTAAAAAAGAGGAGTTAACATGATAAAAAATTTTGTAGAAACAAAAACAATTAATACGAGAAGCGGTCTGCGATTGCTTTTGACATCGCAGAATGTAGGGTTTACTATTCAGGGACATGAAAAGGAAGAAACCTCGCTTGACGTCTCACTTGAATTAAGTGGAAATATTCCCAGTGATCTCACTTTGGAAGATATGCTGAAGGTCGAGTATAAAGAGAAAAAAAATGAACTCACAATCGATTTCAAGGAACCCGATCATATTCATTCCCTCGATGCTAGGATAGAGATTTTAGTACCCCACAAAACAACGGTTTCTTCAAACCTCTCAAATGGAGGAGTTCGCATAGATGATCTCGAAGGTAACCATAATCTGGAGTCCCATAATGGTTCAATCAAAATTGTTGATAATAAAGGAAATACTGCGTGTAAAACGCGAAATGGCTCTTTGAAAATGGAGAACTGCGAAGGTGATATTGAAGCCCAAACAAGGAATGGCAGTGTCACTATCCGCTCATGCAAAGGAAAGATGAATATCGATGGCGAGAACGGTTCATGCAAGATCATCAAATGTGATGGCATATTAATGCTCAATCTTGAGAATGGACCGATCCGAATTATCGAAGCGGCTTTTGAACAGGCAGAACTCAAAAATAATAATGGAAGTATGTACTACGAATTTCTCCCAATTGAAAAAGGAAGCTTCTCATTCAAGAATAAAAATGGAAAAATACTGCTTATAATTCCTAAAGAAATTGAATTTTCTTTGAAAGCGGAAAATCATATGGGGCATTTCAGGATTGGATTGGATGGCGAATATGACAGAAAAAAAGATGATGATAGTCAGACAATCGAAATGGTAAGAGGTTCCGGAAATGTAAAGATAGAAGCAAAAAATCAGCTTGGAAGTATTCAGCTCATGAAAGATCCACTTAAGAAAAATGTGCATATGGATTTCTCGAGTTTTGGTGAAAATATTTCAGATATATTTGATCAAATTCCCTTTGAAGAAGGAATGGAAAAAGCAAAGGAAGCATTCAAAAAAGTAAAAAAATCATTCAAAAATATGAATTTTGATTTTTCTGATAAGTTCGAAAATGCAATGGATACTCTCGAAAAGAATAAAGACAAGATCAAAGCCAAGATCGATGAAGAGATAAAAGATAAGAAACATGCTGAAGAGCTGAAAAAGATATTTAAAGAGACCATTGAATCAGTTAAAGAAGCATTTCATAAAAAAGAGGAGCAGAAAGAGTTTATGAGTGAAAGCAGAATGAAGATTCTGGATATGCTGGAAAAGGGAAAGATCACTTCAGATGAAGCTGAACGGCTTCTGAAGGCGCTGGGAGAAGATGATGAATGAGAAGAAAAAGATCGTTGATATGCTTGCCGGCGGAAAGATAAATGCAACTCAGGCGGAAGAACTGCTCAAAGCAATTTCATCAAAGAAAAAGAGTGCAGTTCGGAACGAGAAACGAAGAATGATATTTGAAATAAAAGAGCAGGATTCAGAAAAAAAATTCATACATATTGAATTGCCTGTTTCTCTTTTGCACGCAGGTTTGAAGATCATACCCACAGAAGCTGTTATCAATACAAGAGTGGGGAATTCTACCTTTGATATTTCGTCAATCAACTGGGATGATATTATTTCACAAGCGGCAGGTGGTGATGTCGGCGATCTGCTTTACATGGAAATTAATAATGAAGATGAACATCCTATAATAATCCATATTTATATTGAATGAGAGTTAGCAATATTCATTAATTTATTTTCATTTGCATAATAAATTGACAGTATATTTCCGTATTAAATCTCTTTTTTATTGGACACCCCGTTAGATATTTAAACAGTAAGATGTTCGGTATCCAAGATAATATTTACTAATGAAAAAGTTTTATCTTCATTAGAAGGTAAGATTATCTAACGGTACTCTCTTATAACGCCGATCTTCTCTTTTTTCTCTTTCTTTGATTTTCCCATACCTGATAGCAGCCCTACAATAAAACCAGCGACAAATAGGAGCGGGTAAAAAATAATCTTGGACATGCTTATTTCCCAGAAAAGGATATTAAGCGTAACTTTTACCGAATTTTGAATAACGACAATGATTACGGCAATGACAAGAAGGATCGTAATGATCTGTTTTACTTTCATGTTAAAACCATTTCTTTCTTTTGAAATATATTAGCATTCCTACAAAAACTCCGAGCATTACACCAAGTACTGCAAAGTAGCCCCATTTCCATTGCAGCTCCGGCATATAGGCGAAGTTCATACCATAGATTCCAGCGATAAAAGTCAAGGGAATAAATATAGTTGCAATGATAGTTAATACCTTCATCACTTCATTCATTTTGTTGCTAATGCTGGAGAGATAAATATCCAGCATTCCGGAAACCATGTCGCGATTAGATTCAATCGTGTCGATTACCTGGATTGTATGATCATATACATCTCGTAAGTACACATTGATGCTCGAATCAATAAGATCGGTTTCGGAATGATGCATTGCGTTAATAACTTCACGTAAGGGCCACACGGATTTTCTCAGATACATCATCATTCGCTTCATACGGTGAATGAGTTGCAAGGTTTTGGTTGTTGGGGTTTTCACTACTTCATCTTCTAATTTTTCGATGGAATCACCAACAGTTTCAAGAATGACGAAGTAATGGTCTATTATTGAATCGATAAGAGCATACATAAGATAATCTGCATGAAAGTTCCTAATTCGTCCCTTTTTATTTCTGATGCGTTGTCGAATTGAGTCAAACACATCCCCACTGCGTTCCTGGAATGAGATCACAAAATCCTTACCCAGTACGATGCTCACTTGCTCAGAGCAGATATTATCCTGGTCATTACGATAGAGCATTTTCAGCACGAAATACATGTACTCACCAAAATCTTCAACTTTGGGTCGCTGTTCCGTGTTCATAATATCTTCTAGTAAGAGGGGATGAAGATTAAAATACTTGCCGAAGTCTTCCATCACAGACGCATCATGAACTCCATCAACATTGATCCAGGTAACAGATGAAGTATTTATGAATTTTTTAGATTCTTCGACGCTATTTAGAATTTTTTCTGTAAAATTATCCGCATCATAATCCATGACAGTTATATGAGCTTTTTCCATTTTTTTCTGACCAACATGGATAAGCGAGCCGGATGGAGTGCCATATTTAGAAATTATATCATTCATATATCTCCTTATTAATCTATATCACCAAGCAAATATCCTTGCTCATATTGGACAAGTCCAAATATCGCCTTTTCATTATGATAATTCATGATCTCAAGACCAAACCAAGTTTGTTCTTATTCTTCCGTCAATAAAAAAACTGTTTTGTAAGATTCCCCATGGAAAAATTCATTGATCTGCTTGAGAATTAAATCCTCCGAACTATTATTATTTTATCACCCTGTCATGAAGCTCCCTGAGAAAAACTAATCCCTTTTTCGATATTTTCCGCGAGTATAGTTCCCTATTGAACATATACAAAATATGCTCACATCCAGGTTCAATATTGAATTTCATTCTCTCTGTCAACGCACTATTTGCACCTTTCAGAAAGATAATCTCACCAGAGTACTCGCCTTTATAGAATTCTGCAAGTTTTTTTGTGATGAATGACAGCACCCTCTCCATGTTTTCACGATCCATAAAAGTCTGGGCTAATATTGGCTTCATCCCTTTATAATTCGGTCCTGCATAGAAGAGAATTTCCACTCGATCAGTGTTGTCCCGCATATACATCTTCATTGCATAATCGATGGACGAATCACATCCTGCGAGAAAAAGAACCCAAATCCACAGATAAATAATAACCCTTTTCATGGCGTCCCCTTTCATGGCATCCTCTAATTCCATACTTTTGATTTTACAATGAACAAATGCTAATAAAAGCTGTCAATGTTTAATATTTTTCTCACGCCTACCACTAAAAAATTTACATAGCAATTCCAGAGAATGGAAGAAGCAGTAAGGAAAATGGAGAATGGACAATCTTGAAAGTTTTCCAAAGGCGTTGCTAAAGAGGGCTTTAACAACAAGAGATAGAGTAATTCAGACTGGACTTCACACAGACGAAGTATGAGTGGAGTTCAGGATGAACGGCATTACACATACAGGATATCGCCTATTCCACCATATAGATCTACTTATAATGGTGATGTAGAAAATGTTAATAATCTTATAGAAGATGAGTTCTATAAAGTAGAATCGTTTCAGTCTCCAGGAGATTTACTGAATAAATCTTACGTATATCAAATATATTTTATTAACTCAAGTTTCGCAGGAGATAAAAAAAGAAGTTATTTCCACTCTTGCGTAATAAAAAGCCGAGACGAATAGGACGCAAATCAACCCCATTAAATCCTACAAAGCAGGAACAGTCCCGATACGATATAGCGGGATTATTTCACAGGGTGAACGCTGATTTAGCTGATTAACACTAATCAAAAAAAGCAAACCATAAAAAGAAAATTGTCATTCTGGAGGGAGTGAAACGACCGAAGAATCTCGCAAAAACGTTAGTCTATCCCTTTGGGAGATCCTTCGTCATGAGTTAAAACTCCGCCAGCTGGCGGATAACAATTCCTAGTTTTTCAATTATAAAATGACTGAAGTTATGCAATAGATATTATAAAAGGTCAAATATGATTTTTTGAGTAATTTCCACTCCTGCGAAACTTGAATTATTAATTTTAGAAAAAATAAATTCAAGTGGATACTTATGGTGTGGACCTCCCAAAAATTAATAATAAAATTATTGACAATCATTCAAGCATTTTTATTAGATAAACAAATATTTTTTTTTGTGTCTTTGTGGTGAAAGCGATTTTCAATAGAAAATTATTTTGTAAAAAATTATATGAAAAAATCATTAATCGGAGTTTTTATGAAAAAGGTATATTTTTTAGCTTTGATAGTATTCTTATTTATTTTGCCACCTTTATTATTTTCAGTTGAAACAGGAAATATTGCAGGAAAAGTGTATACAAAAAAAACAGGAATCCCCCTTTTCCAAGCTAATGTTTTATTGCAGGACTTAAAAACAGGAATGTTAACTAATGAATATGGTAGTTTTATAATGAAGAATATACCAGTTGGTATTCATACTGTAATCGTAAGTTATATGGGATATGAAAAATTATCTAAAAAAGTTGAAGTAAAACCCAATTTGACAACTACTGTAACGTTTTCATTAAAGGTGAAAGCTGTTAGTATTACAGGTATTACAGTTACCGCAACCCGCGCTGTAAAAAGAGAAACACCAATCGCTTTTACAGATATTAGTAAAGCTGAGATTGAAGATAAATACACAACCCAGGATATGCCTATGTTACTTGAAGATGTTCCCGGATTATTTGCTAGCTCTACTGGAATTGGTGAAGCACAGATAACAATGCGTGGTTTTGAAGCTGATAAAATCCAGGTTCTCATAAATGGTATTCCAGTAAATGACCCAGAAAGTCAAAATGTATATTGGTCAAACTGGACAGGGCTTTCATCTAATGTAAAATCCGTTCAGGTGCAAAAAGGCTCAGGGTCTTCACTTTATGGTTCCGGAGCTTTCGGTGGTTCCTTGAATATAGAAACAATTGGATCTATTCCAGACAGAGAATTCACTTTTAGATCATCATTTGGTGGATATTCTACAGAAGGTGATGTCGCTGATGGTAAAGGAGAGATTACAGATTATAATCCCATAAATTATAACGCACTTTTTCGATATAATTCCGGTAATCTTTATGGTGGAAAATTCAATTATAATGTAATGTTGGAAAGAAAAGCTGGCGATTACTACCTTGCTGGCACAGACTATAATGGTTATTCTTTCGGATTAGAAACTCAAAACATAATTGGTCCGCATAAGATCAATATTAGCTTCATTGGAGCCCCTCAATATCATAACCAGGTTTATTTCAAATCAGACAGAAATTTAATGGAAACTCTGGGTCGTGAGTATAACAGAAACAATCATGAATACCAGGAAAATTACTATTTCAAACCCCAGCTTTCACTCAGAGATGAATGGAAAATTTCTGATAAACAACTTCTGATGACAAATGTTTTTGTAACAAAAGGAAATGGTGGAGGAAAATATCTCAGCCAGGATAAATTCGATGTTGAGACTGGAGAGATTCATTTTCGTGATGATTTTTTAGATAGTGACAATCCCGAAGGTTATGAATGGAATAATTTTTCTAAGCATGCATTATTTCTTTACAAAGAATATGGACTGGAGGTGGAAGGATTCAACCCTCAGGATACGATATGGTTTGGTCCTATTCCGGTAGTTGGACCTTCATACAATGAGCAATTAATTAGTGGTAATGGTGCTGATTTCTTTGTAAGCCGATATGATTACAGTTGGAGAAATAACAGCATAAGTGATCATTTTCAATTTGGATTGAACACATATTATCAACATGATATAAACCCTATGTTGAAACTGGTTGTTGGTGGAGAACTGCGAAGATGGGTTGCTGCTCATTATAGAAAAACAGAAAACTTCAGACATTTCAATCCTGAGTTTCCAGATAGTGTTGAAACTTATAATGAGATTCAAAGACAATATGATGAGACATCCTATGTTACAAATCTATCAGGTTTTGCCCGTTTTAGCATAAAACCTATTAAAAACATAAATATCATGATTGATGGACAACTGGCAAGTTATAACTCAGAAGTATCTGAAAATCCAATTGAGATTTATGATTTGGGAACTGGAAAACCTACAGGATACTATTTTTATTCCACGAAAGATATAAAAGAATACTTCTTTGATGAAATAACCCAACAGGATACATTCAGGCTTAAATTCTCTGAAGATGATTACAAAAAAACCTATAACTTTTTTTCACCTAAATTTGGTATAAATTATAACCTTTCGGAATATTTCAACATTATGGCGAATTATTCAATTTCATATAAAGAACCCAGAACAATGGAATGGTACAGCGGCTATGAGGGTCCTGATGGTAACCAAATGTATACTCAATATCTTGTAAATGAGAATAACGAGGAATATTCTGTGGAAACATTTTACGGGGAACTGAAACCTGAAAAGATCAATACTGTTGAATTTGGTGTTGGTTATGATGGTGTTATTTTTGATGTGAATGCTAATTATTATATTAGTGATTATGAAGATAAGATTGAATATGTTGAAATTCCAATAACTAATTACTACTATGATGAGCAAAATGATTCAATATATACTGTCCAAAGGGATGAAAACCTTACATTAAATGCAGGTAATGCACGGCACCAGGGTTTGGAATTAAGCACTTCAGTAAATTATGCTAATTTCGATTTCTCTTCTTCATTAACATTGACCAGGTTTCGTTGGACAAAGATGAATATAGAAGAGATTTTTGGCATCAGTGCAGAAGAAATGGAAGGAAAAGTTGTTCCGTTTTCTCCGGAAAAAATGACGAACTTTTCTATAGGATATACTCTTCCTGACCTCCCATTAAATGGAAAACTAAGAATTGGATTCACAGGTAAATATTGGGATGGTTATTATGCTAACTACACAAATGAATATTACAGCAATTACATCTATGATGGAGGAGAAGATTACATAGCAGATACTCTTTCTGTAAAGGAATCTAAACTTCCAGCTTTTATTGAGTTTGGCAGCAACATCAAATATGCATTTAAGATTGGAAGTAAAGATGCATTTATACGTCTGGATCTAAACAATATAATGAACAAAAAAGATAATTATTCCTCTGCCAATGTTACAGCAGATTACAATCGTGGTTATTTTAATGACGAAGGAGAATTCGTTGATGATTACCTGACCGGAAATTATACAATGTATGTTACTCCTGCACCTTTGTTTAATATATTCTTAACATTTGAAATTAAATTTTAAGTAAAATGGGTGATTATCAAATTTTAATAAAAAATTTATAAAAGTTCTTGATAACCACCCCATAGATTAAGAAATTAAGTAATACTTCCTTAAAACAAAAAAGCCCCGAGATAGCTCGGGGCTAATCAGTGTCTGTCCGTAAACCAAAATCCTTGCGAATGGTCAAAGACCTTCGCAATGGTTAATCTGCTCAAAACCATTCCGAAGGTTTGCAACCATTCGGAAGGTTGAAAAAACTGACTTTACGGACAGACACTAATTAAGTTATATAACTACTTCATTAAAATCATTTTCTCCGCAAAAGTATATTGTCCAATATTCATTTTGTAGAAATAAATGCCACTTGAAACAGAGCTTCCATTCTCATCAGAGCCATCCCAAATAACAGTATATTCTTTTGCATTACAATTTCTATCTAAAAGTGTCCTGATTTTTTGACCACTTACATTATAAACAGCAATAGTAACATGAGATGGTTTTTTTAGAGTGAAAGCAATCGTTGTTTCCGAATAGAATGGATTCGGAAAGTTATCTTGTAATACCATATTAGCATTAATAGCATTATCATCGACTGAACCAGGTTCTATTAAGTCATCTGGAGTTCTTGGATTCAATCCATATTCGTCATAGCTATAATCAACACAACCTCTTATTATTGCCCATTCCATACCCACGGTAATTACAATAGGTGGAACAACCTCGTCTAAATAAAAGAAACCATCATCAATCTGACAAGGTGTAGCAGAAATATCCGTTACATACCATTCGCCATGATCATCTGGTTCTTGTGTTACAAATACATCGTTGAGCTCTACTAATACCCCTTCATAGGCTTCTTCGGTAGCCAGGTCGGCAGTTGTGATAACTTCCGGGTCAGGTATAGGATTTCCTGAACTCAATAAGGTTATAGTAATGGGGCCACTATAACCAGAAATTTCAGTCATTCCATAATATTCATCTACAGTTCCTGTCACTGATATTGAATCACCAGGAACGAGTGTTGTATCTCCTGCCATATAAATAAGGATACTTTTCCAAGCACCACCTTCCGGCATTGAAATATAAAAGTTATCCTTATAACCTGTCCATTCTATAGCAGTAACAATTCCTGAAACTGTTACTTCTATTCCTTCATAAGTTGATGGATATGTATTATCACCGCCAGGAACAGTAGTATATTGAACTTCCTCAATTGTTAATGCTGAAAGACTTCCTACAAATACAAATACAACTAAAAAGATAATTAATTTTTTCATTAGTACCTCTATTTTTTATTTTCCTCATTTTTTTATTTTATTAAAACAAATGTCAAGCACTTTTTTTCCAACCACATGAGTACCCCCAAAATATTCAGATACATGCAGCATCAGAGAGTGGAAAATTGAGAACCGACACTATTTCAAATCAGCTCTTATTATCAATAAATATGATTATTGTCAACCAGCAACTTTTCAACCTGTGAAATCCACAGGATATTTCACCGGGTTTGTTGCAGTCTCATGGACCTAACCTCAGGTACTAACCGTTTCACCTGTCCCGCCTGCCCAGTGAAATCTTTTTTCTATATTTCATTCGGGTTAAATCTTTCTTTATTTAACTGGGAACGGTTTCTTTAATTGTAATCGAGATACTAACAAAGCTCGATTAATCAAAACTGGATTCCCGATACCCAATCCGCCAGCTGGCGGAGCACGGTCGGGAATGACAACTTTTTTTTATTTGGGGTAGCCGGCTCAGTCGGCTTATAATAAGTAAATTACAGCATCAGGGGGCTCGATGCAATCCAATAATAAAAAACAATTATCTTGTCACAAGCTTGCCCTGGCGTATCCCGATTTATCGGGAGAAGACTGGTCGAAGAGCTTGTGAAAAGTAATTCTAATCTCATTCCGATGAAGCATTTGTCTCGAAATATAGCATATTACTTTTTCCTGATAACCTTTCCTTCTGCCATGACCATTGTCGGGAAAGCGCCAAGATGCAGAGGGTTCTTGTCCCATACAACAAGACTGGCGAGTTTGTCTGGTTCGACAGTGCCCAGAATATCATCAATATGAAGTATCTTTGCATTCTTATAGGTAATTAGGGAGATCGCATCTTCCTCTGACATGCCCTGGATCATGAAGAATTTCAAGCTATCCCGCAGTGCGATAGTGTGTATCACCGGATGGTCGGTCATCAATCCGTAAAATGCTTTTGACTGCATCAGAAGTAATGTGTTCTGATAATATGCATGCTTTAGCTCGACCTTGTATCCAACCGAACCAAGCGGACCATAAACGATGGGGATATCGTTCTTTGCAAGTGTATTGAAGATATCTTTATGAAAGACATCGCCTGTATGATCTGCAGTGCACTTTAGTTTATATTTTTTTGCCAGATGGATTAGATACAGCACATCATCATCTTTGTGAACATGTACTTTTGAGGTATATTTTCCAGATAACAATGTTAAAAGTGCTTTATCTTCCGGAGAAAATCCGAGTTCATATTCTCGTTCAATTATCCTTTTATCTATCTCAAGATCCTTCTTGCCGATCTTCTTCTTTTTGTATTTTGCTTTAAGCTCAACGAACTTTTTATCTTTTGAGACTTCGGCTTTCTCCTTTTTAATAAGAACTTCATCAAGCTTTTTCTCAAGTAGCGCATACACACCCATTCGTGTATTTGAGCGTTCGCCTTTCCAGTCAGTTGTTGAGCGTGGATTGTATCCCAGTGCCATCTTGAAACCATATTCCTTCATAAATGCATCATCGCGGTTTTTGCCGAAGTTCTTGATGATCATAGCTCTCCCGCCGATAAGGTTGCCGCTTCCGGGAACTACACAACTATAGAGCACCCCGAAATCCACTGCATCTTTGAAAGCACGGTCATCAAAATAGATGCTGTCGATTGGGTTGTTGAGTGGAAGTATCTGATTGATGATGTCATTGGTTTCGGACTCTGTCCAGGGCTCGCCTTCCCTGTCCATGCCGATATGGGAATGAGCATCAATGAAAGCAGGGGTGACCCAGCCGGTATGATCTGCTTTGAGTTTTTTTGCGGTGACATCTACAATTTTGTTACCTTCTACAACGATGTATTTATTCTCTGCCTTGCCCTTTCCGTCAAAGAGCACATCTGCTTTTATAATTTTCTGTTTTGCCATTTGTATCTCCTACTTGTAATTTTTTTTAACCACGAAAAGCACGAAAAGTACGAAAAAGGGATTTCAGCATAACCGCAAGCCCTTGCATTCTTATTTTGAAGAAACGCTTATACTATCACAGAGTATTGCAGGCATTCTTCCACCCCAACAGGTGTGAAGTTTGTTTTCTATAGCAACAACTTTTTTGAGTGTGTCATATACATTTCCTGCAACCATAACGTCTTTTACACGACCTACGATCTAGCCTTTTTCCACATAAAGACCGGGACTGACGCCAACTGAATAATCACCATTGGGAATATTTCCGCTATGAGCTCCCATGACACCATCGAGAATGATACCTTTATCCATCATTGCGACAAGCTCTCCAAAGGATTTCTCGCCGGGTGCGATACGTGGATGCGCCAAGCGTGGAGTGGGTTTCATGGTGATAGTATCTCCACCCCACATTGAAGCTCTATACCCGTGACCGGTTGATTGTTTGCTTAACTTCTGTGCATAGTTGAGATCATAAAAGAAATTCTTGAGTACACCTTTTTCTATGATGTTCATCTTTTTAGTAGGAACTCCTTCATCATCAAAACTGCGAGCTCCGGGTATTTCATCATCGAGAGGATCATCATAGAATGTGATGGCTTCGCTTATTATTTGCTTCCCAATATCTTTTTTGATTGGCGAGATGTCTTCATAAATACTCTTTGCGCTTGTCCCGCTATGAAGTCGCCAGAGCAGTGTGTACATACTTCCCGGCATAAAGAATATTTTCATTTTACCTCCGGGAATTGTCACCACTTTCGAGGAATCATTATACATCTTCACGAGGTTATCAAGAATATTGCGGGAAACAGGAAACGGTATTTTTTCTTCATACACCCGCGAGATACCAGCACCGCCACCGGGATATACAAGACTCAGCCAGTAACCGGTTGAGCCGATCTTTGAATGTAAATCGGTTCCTTGAGAGTTAATAATTCGTTGGTTAAGAACTTCTTTATATGCGACAATTTCTATTTCAGCATCTGTATTCTTAATAAATATATCAGCGATACGCGTGCAATTTTCAACCATCGAGGATGAGGTTACTTCATTGATATGCTCATTATAAGTTTTCAGAGTAGGTAGCTCCGAAGTATGAGGAAAATCATACGGCGCCTGCACTCCGCCTTTCAATGAGTCCAGAGCATTTTGTAGGAATTCTTCTCTATCGATGAGATTCTTTGTGTAGGAGAATCCGAGTTTTCCATCTTTGATAATGCGTAGCGCAATTCCTGATTGGAACTGGCTTTCGATGTCATGGAGTTCACCCTTCTGGAACATCACTTCGGATGAGGTTGGTTCACAATAATATATTTCTACCTGATCGCAGACTTTTCGAGCCATGTTTAATAATTTTTCCATTATACACCTCCTAACACTACATTTTTCATAAGAATATGAGGAGCTCCGTGGCAAGAGCGGATATTGGTCTGCCCTTTGCCGCATCCGCCGGTTTTGGAGAGTTTCAGATCATTTCCAACTGCTGTGATATCTTGAAGTGTTTGATAGAGATTGCCTGAAATATTGATGTCACGCACCATTTTTTCTTTCTTTCCATTCTTAACGATAAATCCGTACTGAGCTCCGAAAGTGAAGTTCTCACCAGAGGTCTGTCCTCCCTTTGCATCAAGAATATAGAGACCATCACCCAATTCTTCCATAAGTTGTTCAAGCGTTTTATCTTGTGGTTCAATATAGATGGTTCCCATGCGTATGATTGGAGCGAAGCGGTAATCTTCTGCAACACAGTGCCCTGAAATTGGCTCGCCGAACTCGTGGGCTGTTCTGCGTGAATGCAATCTGCCTGAAAGCACTCCATTAGTTAAAAGTTTTACTTCGCGGACTGCCACACCTTCGTCATCATATTTGTAGAATCCAAGCTGATTCGGGATCGTTGCATTATCTATGATGGAGAGTACATTATTGCCGAGTTTGTTGCCGATCTGCATCTTTTTCCTCATTGCAGGTAGTGATTCCACAATATCTGCTTCGGAGAAATGTCCGAAAGCTTCGTGGGCGAATACTCCGGCAAGACTTTGATTAAGAATGCAATCATACACACCTGCTTTGACCGGTTCAGCACTAAGCAGATCGATAGCTATCTTTGTTCTTTTTTCAAATTTATCATCAAGCTCTCTAACAGTATAAAAACCATCGCTTCCGCCCGCACCAACACGTACATTCTGAGTCAGATTTCCATCTTTACTGATAATACTTCCACTTATACCGGTTGTGATAAGAACTTCGTGGATTTCTGCGCCTTCGGAAGAGATGAAGTACTTTTCACGTGTTGTTTCCGAGTAGCCCATATTGGTCATCACGATCTTTTTATGAGCCAAAGGAATGTTGTTGTAATGCATGAGCAGATTAAGTTTTTCTTCGATTGAGATCTTTCTCGGATCCTCCTTCAAAGTTGGAATGAACGTATCTTTAATGATAGGCACTTCTGCAAGTTTGATTGGTTTTTCGATATTGTTTCCGAGAAGCACTGCATTTTCCTGTGCAGTTTTCAATGCTTTTTCAGCGTCTTCTTCCTTTGTGAAGGAGACAGAGGTGAATCCGCCATTTTTCAGTATCCGAACCACATATCCGTCTGTGGTAGTTGAGCCGATATTTGAGAGTTCCTTCCCATCAAGGGTAATGAAGGTTTCCTTCTTGATCTCGTAGCGGATATCAGCATAGTCTGCATCTGCTTTTTGTAAAATCCTTTTGAGCTTTGAGAGCATATGACCTCCTATTCAATTTTCTGTAATGTACTGAAAATCGTCAAATTAAGTCAATTTTTTAATTTTAAATTATCATGCTCAATTTTCTCGTCTCTTTGCGAAAGCTTTGGGTCTTTCGCAAAGTTAATTTTGAACACCAGCAACTTTGCGAAAGGAAGAAACTTTCGCAAAGGATTCATCTTCAATTCAATCAATAAGATATTTATCCAATGCTTTTAATATTTTGCTTTCGGCTTGGTAGTCTTCAAAATACTTTTTGTATTCGATTCTCGAGCTAAAATTTTGAATGATGAATTTCTTATTATACAGTGAACCAGCTCGAATACCAGCACATTCCAAATAATTGGAATATTTCCAATCTTGTGAATTATTTACTAAGTCAGCTTTCACGGGATTATTATGGATGTATCTCATAAGATGGATTAGATATTCTTCTTTATCGACAAGAATAGCTTTCGCTCTTCCTTCAAAAAGTGTGCCTCTTCTTTGTTGCTGTTTATTAATAGCTTGAGTATATCCTCCAAATATCTTGCGGAGCCAATCTGAAACTGGTTTATAAGTCATCTGTTGTATCAAAAAATGATAATGATTTGGCATAAAGCAATATGCGAGAATATTAATTCCAATTTCTTGATAGCTTTCTTTTATTTTTTTGAGAAGATAAATGTAATTATCATCAGAAAAGAAGATTGGCTGCTTGTTGCATCCTCTGTTGAAAATATGGTAGTAATTATCTTTATAATATTTCATGATTTATCTCGTCTCTTTGCGAAAGCTTTGGGTATTTTGCAAAGTTAATTTTGAACACCACCAACTTTGCGAAAGGAAGAAACTTTCGCAAAGATTATTCGCTATGAGTCGAATCGGCAATGATCTTTTCTTCGGCCTTTTTGATATGATCCACTGTAAAGAAATGGGATAAAATTCCCGCAATGCAGTAAGCGACAGTTATCCCGATGAAAGCACCCTGAATTTGAAGAATATGCGATCCGAGATAGGCAAGAGGAATATAGAGCACGAACATCTGAATAGTGACCAGTCCGGCAGCATGAAATGGCTTTTGCAATACATTGAGCGACACATTACACAGAAGCAGCACACCCTGTAAGCCATAACCAAGAGGAACGATGGACAAATATTTTATGATCGTTTCTATGACCACTGGATCTTTGCTAAAGATGCCGGCGATGGGTTTGGCAAAAATAAAGAGAATAATAAAGGAACCGAAACCCCATACAAGGGAAAACAGTTCAGCAAGTTGCAGTCCCCTTTTTACTCTATCAAAAAGCTTCGCTCCAAGATTTTGCCCGATAAAAGGACCGAATACTGAAGAGAGAGCTCGTATCACAGCAAGTGCAAAGAACTCGATCCTGGAAGCAACGCCAAATCCAGCAACAGCTTTGGGACCATAAGCAGAAATTAACCTTGTCATTATACCAAAAGAGATGGGTAGGATCATCCGTGCTCCTGCAATAGGAACGCCAATAAAGAGGATCGCTTTCCATGATGCAAATATTTCACGCAGAGGAGTCCGCTCAAACGTTACCATTCTATCTCTACGAACAAGCACCCATGTTGCTGCAACAGATGCACTGAAACGCGCAATAACAGTTGAGATCGCAGCACCACGAATTCCAAGAGCAGGGAAAGGTCCGAGTCCAAAAATAAGCATCGGGTCCATAATGAAATTCATTATCACTGCCACAACCATAATTGCGCTAGGAATTTTCGTATCGCCTGTTGCGCGTATCGCATTATTGCCGACCATTGGAATGAGCACGAAGAACATCCCAAAGTACCAGATGCCCATATATTGTTTGATGTAGGGGAGCACCTGGGGTGTTGCGCCGAGAAGTTTGAAAAGCGGACCGATCGTAGAAAGTCCGATGATCACAAAGATGAAAACAAGCACAATTGCGAGCATTAGACCATCTGTGGTAATTCTTCGAACCTTGTAAGTGTCACCCTCGCCGATAGCGCGTGAGATTATCGCAGAAGCACCCATTCCCACACCGAGTGCTATGCTGTTCACAACGAGTATGACAGGAAAGGTAAAGCTGAGGGCAGCGAGTTGTGTGGCTCCCAATCTTCCTACAAAGAAAGTGTCTACAAGGTTGAATGCAACCATGCCGAGCATACCCACTATCATAGGAGCAGTGAGCTTGATCAGCAGCTTGCCAATAGGACCATCAATAAGTTTTGCTCTAGTATTATTCATCTATTCCAACTTTCCTGAGGAATTGAAAAAGTGAGATATTTTTCGTCAAGCTAATGAGAAAAACTTGATAAGAAATGTGCAAAAATAAAATTCTAAAATTAAAAAGAAGGTTTTATGCGTGAAATCTTGAATCCTTATAATAAGTATAATGGTTACTACTGCTTCGGGTGCGCACCCAACAATGAGCATGGTCTGCAGATGACATTTTATGAAGATGGTGATGAAATTGTCTCTAAGTGGGAGCCCAAAGATTTTTTTCAGGGTTATTTCAACGTGCTGCATGGCGGCATACAATCCGCTCTTATAGATGAGATCGGAAGCTGGGTTGTTCTGATAAAGGGCAAAGTTACCGGAGTCACTTCTAAACTTGAAGTAAGATTTAAGAAATCTGTTTACGTGAACAAAGGAACGATCACACTCCGGGCGAAGCTTCATACGAAGAGACGAAATCTCTATACTGTGTATGTTCAGCTTCTCGATGCGAATGACACGCTCTGTGCAGAGGGATATGTGACCTATTTTACCTTTTCTAAAGAGAAGGCAGAGAAGCACTTCTACTATCCTGAATATGAGGAATTTTTTAAGGATTAATCGAACTCATCCTCGCTGAACTTTTCAACCTGGTAAATGTAGATTTCTGTGCTCGGATCTTTGTAGGCATCTCTCGGTAGACCTGCTTTGTGGGCGCAGAGATTTTCCAGAAAAGTCACTCTGTCCCAGCCGGTATCAGTTGCAACCTGCGGAAGGAACACGCCGCTCCGCCATCCCTTTTTTATCCACACGCCGTCAATACCCATGCGTATCTGCTTCCAGTCCGTGATCTGCTCCATAGGAGTAAGCACTGAGATCTCGATATCAATTTCTTTGAGCTCTTTCTCTTTAACCTTAGGAAAGCGAGGGTCTTCACAAGCTGCTGACACAGCCATTTTAGACACAGCCAGATACAGCGGCATCTGTGCATGCATGTGCCCAATACACCCGCGAAGATCGCCTTGCTTATTCAATGTAACGAACACAGCCCGTTCTTCAGAAAGCTTCTCATCATCAGGTTTTTCCGGTTTAAATCTCTTTCCATTTTCCAGATAGTAGGTGATACTATTTCGCGCCAGATCGAGGAGATATTTCTTTTCTTCTTTTGAATATACTCCTTCAGAAGCTTTAACTTTTTTCTGCATTCCGGATTCCGACTCAGGGAACACGATCGAAGAATATCCCACAATATGTGAGGAATACCGATCACCTGTAATATCAGCAGAATTCTGATAAGCCAGCATTATGGGTTTGTCTGCACCAAAGTGCTTCATCACTTTCATGAAAGGATAAACAGAATGAAAGCCACATAGTTCGCATTTTCCTCTCTGCACTTCCTTTTTAAGTTCATTGATATCCATGCTGAGCACTAAATCAATAGTGTGCTGATCAATGTTCACAGTTTCTTTATAAGGATGAAAATGCGCCATGTCAGAGCTGGCAACAATCGCCACCTTTTTATCCATATTTTCGAGAATTGAAATCAGCGTTTCAGCTAGGACATCAAGAAGTGAGTAATCGTTTGTTGCAGTCATAATTGGTACTATCTGTGCGTCCGGAAGCTGGTATTGCACAAAAGGAAGCTGGATTTCAAAGCTGTTTTCTCCGCCGGTAAAGACCTGGAGAATGGACTCGAAATCGGGGTCAGCTGCGATCAGTTTTTGCACAATTTCCTTATTAACTTTTGAGGTACCGAGGGGAGATTTCACTTTGTCTCCATTGTATATGCTTACTTTTCCTGCATTGTAGCGATGGCTTGTTGCCATGATAATGACTGTATCAAAATTTCCGTTTTTCAGCAGTGAATAGCCATAGGCAGCAATGGGACCGGAATAGACAAGACCTGCGTGAGGAGAGATAATGCCGAGGGGAACGATATCTTTATTCTTTCCGAGATCAGCATTATTGAAGAATTTGGTCAGCATGCCTTCCAGCTCTTTTTTTGAACCGGGATACCATGTACCTGCGAGCGAGGGTTCAAGGGTTTCCGCCCAGAGGTTGGTTGAAAAAAGCATAAGGCATAAAAATATTCCAATTTTTTCTAACATATAAACCGCCTTTATCTCTTTTCCTAAACTATTGAAAAAAATATGCAAGGAAAAAATGAAATTATTTCAAAATTTGTCATCTCACTCAGACAATTGTCACGCTGAACCTGCCTGAAACACGTTCGGTTCAAGCTGTAGTAGAAGAGTTATTGTTAGTGTTTATCTTATTTAGATTTTTGCTCAATTTATTGCTATATTATTTTTTTAACCTTTCTATGCTCTCTGCCTGCCAAGGCGTCCTGTAAGGGCGTAGCGTAGCGAAGACTGAAGGGCAACGAAGACTGGTGGTGAATATTTTATTCAGGTTTCTTTATTACAGCTATTTTTTCTCCGGTTTAATATAACACAAAACATCACCTTTTTTAACTGACTCACCAACTTCAAAATCAATTTCCTTGATCTCACCATCGCAGGGTGCTGCCAGGTTATTGTACATCTTCATTGCTTCCAGCACGACTACGGTTTCTCCGGCTTTTACCTTATCTCCCACTTCCTTTTTGTACTCGATGATCATACCGTGAATAGGGGCACGCAGGTTGACCGATTCGTCTGTTTCTACAGTTTTCTTTTCCTTTTTAATGAAGCTTACGCTAACACAGCGTGCGTTGGGATCGGCTACTTCCACATTAAAATATTCACCATCCACATACACATCAAATGAGCGCAGGTTGGTAGGTTTATCTTTGCTGGCTTTAGCTGTGAGTTCACCGGAAAGAGCTTTCCGTACTATTTCCTTATCTTTTTCCACCTCTTCCAGGGTTTTAGGTTTTACATCATCAGGAACTTCTTCCAAACCATATTTCCATTTCAGAAAGCGTTTTCCAGTTACAGGATAAAGTGCGCAGATAATTTCGTCATCCAGATCTTTTGCCAGTCCTTTAACCTCTTTCTTCACTTTGGGAAGTTCCGGTTCCAGAGTATCACCCGGTCGAGTGGTAATCGGTGTTTCTCCTCGAGGATATCCTTTCAAAGCTTTTTTCTGAACTTCTTTATCAATGGGAAGTGTAGTCTTTCCGTATAATCCGAAACAGAGGTCCTTTACCTGTTCTGTTATCTGAGAATATTCTCCCTCTTCTTTGTCAAAGAGCACATTATTTACGGTTTGAATTCCAATGATCTGACTGGTAGGAGTAACCAATGGGACTTGTCCTAGTTGCTTTCTTACTTTTGGCAGAGCTTCGAATACATCATCCAACTTGTCTAGAGCATCCATCTCTCGTAGCTGATTTACCAGATTTGATAGCATTCCGCCGGGGGTTTGATGAAGTATAACATTAATATCAATGATGGCATTTTTTGTATCATCGAGCAGGTGTTTATATTTGGGAATATATTTTTCCATTTCTTTATCGATTTTAGCCAATTTTTCTATATCAAAGCCTGTATCCCTGTTCGTTCCCAAAAGAGACACAACTATTGGTTCTACAGCCGGATGAGAAGTTCGATAAGCATATGGAGCCATGCAAGTATCAACAATATCCACACCTGCTTCAATTGCCTTGAAAATTGCTAGGTCACCCATTCCTGAAGTGAAGTGGGTGTGCAGATGAATGGGGATGTCAGTCTGTGCTTTCAAAGCTCTGACCAGATTGTATGCATCATAGGGTGAGATCAAGCCGGCCATGTCTTTTATACAGATTGTATCAGCGCCGATTTCCTCGAGTTGTTTAGCTTTTACCAGGTAATAATTCAGATTATATGTTTCGCCACCCAAGCGGGGTTCGGTTAGAGAATAGCATATAGCACCCTGGAAATGTCTGCTGTTTCTTTTTATAATTCTTACAGCAGTTTCAAAATTTCTAAAATCATTAAGTGCATCGAACATGCGGAAAATATCGATCCCGTTATCGCAGGCTCGTTGGACGAATGCTTCCACAACATCATCTGCATAATTTCGGTAGCCCACAAGATTTTGACCTCTGAGCAGCATCGAGAGAGGAGTTTTCTTAATATATTTTTTTAGAGTTCTGATCCTTTCCCATGGATCTTCATTCAAGAATCTGTGCATTGTATCAAAAGTAGCTCCACCCCACACTTCCATGGAATAGAATCCGATCTCATCCATCATATCAGCGACGGGCAGCATGTCTTCTGTTCTGCCGCGTGTAGCAAAAATACTCTGATGTCCATCGCGGAAACTAAGATCCTGTATCTTGACAGGATTTGAAGCTTTTGGGCGGTCAATCTCATAATTCCTCTTTGCCATTTCCAAAATGCCATGTTTATCAAATTTCATTTATTTCTCCATATTACGCTACAACGTTTAAAATTTCTTCTCTGCACTAACATACGATTGTGCATGATTATCTTTCTTCCAGACATCCCCCAGCGGTTATTTTTCTTTTTGTTGTTATTTTCTTCCTCCTGTCTGAGGAATTGCATTACACCGGCGATGGCAGCTCGAAGCTTTTTATTTTTATCCACGTTAAAATCTTATAGGGGAATGTTTCCGTGTTTTCTTGGCGGTACGTTTTCTTTCTTTGTATGAAGTATCTCCAGCGCATCAATAAGTCTTATACGGGTTTCACAGGGTTGAATTACAGCATCTATATATCCACGTTCTGCTGCGGTGTAGGGATTATTGAAAAGTTCTTCGTACTCTTTTATTTTTTTCTGTCTTGTGGCGTCCGGATCTTTTGACTCTTTGATCTCTTTCTTGTAGCTTGCCACAATATTGACCGCTCCTGGAGCACCCATTACTGCAATTTCTGCAGAGGGCCAGGCAAAAAGTGCATCTACTCCAAGATGTTGAGAACTCATAGCAATGTAACCGCCACCATAACTTTTCCTGGTGGTAACGGTGAATTTGGGAACTGTAGCTTCGGAATAACTCCAGAGGATCTTTGCTCCATGACGGATAATCCCGCCCCATTCCTGTTCGCATCCGGGTAGATATCCGGGCACATCAACAAAAGTGATAAGTGGAATATTGAAGGCATCGCAGAAGCGAATGAAACGAGCGATCTTATCAGAAGCATTGATATCCAGGCACCCTGCCAGAACAAGTGGCTGGTTGGCAATTATGCCCACAGTTTTACCGTTCAACCGGCCAAGACCTATAACTGCGTTTTTGGCAAAATGTTCGTGAATTTCGTAAAATTCTCCACGGTCAAGAATAGAATGAATAACATCCCTCATATCGTAACCGGCTTTTGGATTATCCGGAATGATCGTATCCAGTTCAGGACACAGTCTGCCGGGGTCATCTCCCATAGGGATGACCGGTGGATCTTCCAGGTTGTTATTGGGAATATAACTAAGCAGTATTTTTACCTGTTCTATAGCGTCTTCATCACTTTCACAGGCAAAATGAGCATTCCCGCTTTTGGTGCTATTGGTCACTGCACCACCCAGATCTTCAAATGTGGTTTCTTCTCCCGTAACAGACTTGATAACGCTTGGTCCGGTGATGAACATATAACTGCTATTTTTCACCATAAATATAAAATCTGTCATTGCAGGTGAATAAACAGAACCACCGGCTGTTGGTCCCATAATTAAAGATATCTGCGGTATTACACCTGAAGCTCTGGAATTAAGGAAGAAAATGTCTCCATAACCTTTTAATGAATCAATTCCTTCTTCCACACGAGCACCACCCGAATCGCTCATTCCAATGATCGGTACACCTGCTTTCATGGCAAGGTCCATTATCTTTACGATTTTCTCGGCGTGTTTTTCTCCAAGAGAACCACCGCGGCATGTAAAATCCTGAGCATAGGCAAAAATTGGACGACCATTTACCAGTCCGTGACCTGTGATAACCCCATCAGATGGAATTTCTGTGGTGGGCATATTGAAATTCGTGGAACGGTGCTTTACCATCATGTATATTTCGCGGAACGTACCTTCATCAAATAAAAGGTCAAGTCGCTCGCGGGCAGTAAGCTTGTGTTTTGCGTGTTGCTTCTCTATGCGAGCTTTACCGCCCATCTCTTTGATCTTAGCTTTTTTTTGCTTTAAATGCTCTATTTTTTCAGATACTTTCATGTTATCTCCAGACTTATAAATTTTTCAACTATACGAGTTGGTAAAAAAAAAATGTACCTCCAAAATGTAAAGGAAAAAGATAATGAACATGACAAATTAACTTATAATTTTTGCTAAATTAAGGACTGCACTACACAATATGGAATTTCACATATGGATATACATTTTCATTTTCTCCTTGACGAGAAAACGAAGCAAAAGAATCACCCGCTTATCAAGAAAATACTAAAAATTTTCGTCACTTCACTAAAAGAAAAGAACTCGTCCCTATGCTCGTGACTCAAACAGCTTTTCTTTCTGTACGTTCAGTTCGAAAATTTCTTCACGCAATTTCTTAATATGTGGGGAAAAATTCCCCTCTACCTGTCGC
>ASNI01000023.1 GCA_000404785.1 Cloacimonetes bacterium SCGC AAA252-N17 | reverse complement strand
AGCTTATGGCAAAAAATGATGCGGAGGCACATATGACAAAACAAGAGTTGATTGAAAAAGTCGCTATGGATGTCGACATTTCCAAGAAGAGAGCTGGTGACGCTGTTAATTCTGTATTTAATAACATCAAATTGACACTTGAAAAAGGTGACAAGATCACTATGGTGGGCTTTGGAACATTTCGTGTTGCAAAAAGAGCTGCACGCATGGGTTTAAATCCCGCAACTGGTGAAAAGATTCAAATCCCTGCTACTAAAGTTCCCAAATTTAAAGCGGGTAAAAAACTTAAGGAAGCAGTAAAATAATCACCATTTATACAAGCAAGGGGCTTGCCCCTTGCTTTTTTATTAAAACAATTCGGAGTTACACATGAAGTTTAATGTTCATAGAAATCAAATATTACAAAAAGTTCAATTCATCAACAGTATTGTTCCTGTAAGGAATCCTTTGCAGATCCTCACCAATATTCTTCTTGAAGCAAATGGTGAAAAAGGGAGCATTCGCCTTGCTGCCACAGACCTTGAGGTCTCAGCTGTTACAGAGGTTGAATGCAATGTGCTTGAATCCGGGAAAATTGCAATTCCCGCCAAAAATTTTACAGATATTATTCGTGCACTTCCTGATGACGAAATTCATTGTGAGCTGGATAACAAGATGCTCAATATTAGATGCCAGCATAGCGAATTCAGTTTGATATACGCTGACCCTGAAGATTTCCCGGAAATTCCTGACCGCGAATGGGAAAACAGTTTTACTATGGATGCCGACCTCTTTTCAAAATTGGTAGAAAAAACTTCCTTTGCAGTATCCGAGCATATTGGAAGACCCGCCTTCTCAGGTATTCTCTGGGAGTTGGATTCAAAAAAACAAAAGATGGTTGCTACAGACGGAAAACGCTTAGGAAAATTCGAGACTGCACTGAGTCTGGATACTGACAAGATCGATATTATTATGCCGATCAAAGGCGTGAACCTTGTTCGTAGAATTATCAATGTCGACCAACCGAAGATCAAGATACTTCCGGAAGAAAGCGCGATCAGCTTCGAATATGATTCCTATAAGATATATTCGCGATTGATAGAAGCGAATTATCCTGACTATGAAGCGGTCATCCCCTATGATAATTCTAAAATAATAGAAATCGAAGTAGAACCCCTGATCAAAGCCATTCAGCGAGTTTCCCTGCTCGCATCTGAAGATAATTTTAAGGTTGTTTTCAATTTTACAAAGAATCAACTTAAAGTTCAATCGGAGGATATTGATAAAGGTTCCGCAGAAGAAATTCTGGAAGTAGTGAGCGATATTGATAAACTCCAGATCGGCTTTAACTATAAATATTTAATTGAGATCCTTCAATTAATGGATACCAATATCGTTAGGATAAAATTTGAAAATTCTCTTGATCCATGTATTTTCTATAACATAGAGAATGCTGAAGATCAGAAAAATTTATTCCTGCTTATGCCACTGCGTATAGCGAACGAATAATTAAGAATAACAAAATGGTAAATAAAAAGTTAGATAGGAGAAATCATGCATAAACTAATATATGCATTTCTTTTATTAATCTGTTTAAACTCCTTTGCTTTTGCAGGAGTTAAGATGAATTCTTTAGGAGATTATTTCCATTATTTAGTTCCAGATGTTGAGACTGATATAGAAGTATTTCCTACACATCTTAACTTTTTGGAACAACGAAACATAATGCTGACTGCAGGTGATAAATATCCTTCCAAGAAAATTGGATTGAATGTTTATCCGCTTTTAGGTAAAATTTCTTACGGAATGAAAGCAAGTTTTGCAAGTGGCGAATATCTTTATCGGAAGGAATATTTTCCTGTTATTTATCTTGGTGATATTGATTATATTAATCCTGTTTATCCTGATATCATCATTACTGAACCTAAAGGATATAAAGGTTATCTTTCGGACTCCTATGAAAATAGTAACAGGAGTGGATTTTATATTAAAAATTTTCTTTCTTTGAAAATAATCAATGATTGTCATATAGGAATAAAATTTAATTGGATAAAAAATTGGATAACTAAAGATGAGTACGAGATAAAAAATCTCTTACCTTATGGATATGACTATTATAATAGAGAGGATTCAGAATATCGAGATTTAGATGATGATTCTTATTCCACCGGATTTAATTTTTGTTTTGGAACTATCCTACGAAAAGATATATCTATGGAGTATAGGAAGAGAGAATATAATGATTTTGAAATCGATAAAAGAATATTTAAAAGAGGATATTTAGATGATAATAATAAAAATTATTTTGATAGTAATTTATCTCAAAACTCTTATGATTTAGATTGTGAAGAATACAGGATTAATATTTTATTAGAAAAGAAAAATAATAAGAGATTCTGGCGATTATATCTCTCCTCTTTATTTTCCATTGAGGATGCTGTTAGTAAATATCACAATGAAGATATAGATGAATCCTATATGAATGTTGATACTTTAAGGTCTGCTAATTGGAGTTATTATGATGAAGGAACTACTACTAAAAGTAAGTATTATCAAACGGTGATTGGCTGGGGACAAAACTGGATTAGTAAAAAGGTGCAATTATTCTATGGGATTAAGTTACAGGGAAGTTATGAAAAGATTACAACTGATAAATATAATCAAAGTAAAAATATATATTATAGATACGATTCTTACAATGATTCTACAACTATTGATACTACAACTTATGAAGATGCTTTGTCTGATATAGTTGAGAAAGATTGGCAAGCGACTATAAATTTACCATTAGGTATGGAATATAAACTAAAAGATAATTTAACCCTTTATTGTGGATTAGGCTATAGAATTACCAGAAGGCTTGTAGAATACAGTGGTCGAGATTTTTACTATTGGATTACAGATGAATATCAATCAGTTGGGGTGGAATTTAAACCTGTGAAAAATTTAGAACTAGGATTAAATCTAAATGGGGATTTGGCCAGTTTTAGCAATTGGCAGGTAGAAGTAAGATATTTGTTTTAATTAAGAATGACGGTCTCGTAAAAAGTTAGATTATTGATATTTTAGGAGATTTTCAAAATTTGTAACATCTTAATATACTAACAGTTATGAAAATTGGTATTTTAGAAAAACTTGGCTTTTTCTTTTTTACAAGATCGTCAAGAATAGTCAAATAAAGTTTTAAAGCATCTGTGTTCTTGCAGATGCTTTTTTTTATTGGAGCTCGAATTTCCTCTTTGCCATGCGTTTTGTTCCGATCTCAAATCTTCTGAATAATGAGAATTTTTTTGAGTATTTTTCAAGAGGGACATTCACGCGCAGTCGAACAGAATCATTATTGTAACGCTTATTAATTATTTCTGCATTATCAAAAAGGTAGGAGATAAATTTCTGCTCGTTATTTGGAATTTTAAGTGTGATTTCCTTCTTACTACGAGATAAAACTTTCGAGATTGCCTGCTCGATCTCATCAAAATTTTCACCTGTTAGTGCTGAAACAAAGAGTGAATCCGGGTAGTCAATTCTGAGTTTCTTCTTCATGAATAGATATTGATTTCGTGGTAAAAGGTCGATTTTATTGAAGATCAATATCATGTCTTTATGATCAGCCCGAATCTCTTTCAGAGTTTGAACAACTGTATCCATATATTCGTACAATTTATGATGCGAAATATCAACCACGTGTAGCAGCAGATCTGCATAAACCACTTCCTGCAAAGTTGCATGGAACGAAGCTATCAGATATGGTGGGATTTTTCTGATAAAACCGATTGTATCAGAAATAACAATACGTTCTTTTGTTTCTAGAATTTTTGCTCTGGTTGTGGTTTCCAGTGTTGCAAATAACTGGTCTGCTGTGTAAAGATGAGATGAGGTTAGTCTGTTCAAAACAGTGCTCTTCCCTGCATTTGTATAACCTACGAGACTTACTGAAAACATTTCTTTCCTGCCTTTTCTTTTAGTCTCGTTGGTCTGCTCAATGCCTACAAGCTTTGATTTTAAATGTGTGATCCTGTCGTTTATGCGACGCCGGTCTATCTCTAATTGCTTTTCACCTGGACCACGAAATCCAATACCTCCTTCAATTCGTGAAAGGTGTGTCCATTGCCCTTTTAAGCGAGAAAAATTATACTGCAATTGTGCAAGCTCGACTTGCAATTTGCTTTGTCTCGTCCGTGCATGTTGAGCAAAGATATCGAGAATTAATTGCGAGCGGTCAATGATCCGTTTTTTCGTTATCTTAGATAGGTTCCTATCCTGTGAAGGTGTAAGATTGTCATCAAAAATAATAATATTTGCATCTTCACGNTGTGCAAGCTTACCGAATTCCTTTGCTTTTCCGGAACCAATAAAGTAAGCAGGATGGGGCTTTGGGCGTATCTGTGTTTCAAGAGCTGAAACGATAACATTCGCAGTCCGTGCAAGATGTGCGAGTTCTTGAAGGGATTCCTTAACATCATAGGATGATCTGTTCTCTGTTTGTAAACCAACCAGTATTGCTTTATTGGTTTTTTGTTCTGTTGTATGAATAGAGAACCTCAGTTAAAATTAGTTAGCGGATCAGAACAATTTTTTTGCATACCTTTTCTGAATTTCCGATCTCCGCTTTCAATAGATAGATCCCTGATGGAACTGCTTTTCCATAAACATCTGTTCCGTCCCAGATTACAGAGACTTGGTGATTTTGAGATGGGGAGACGATGGGTAGGCTTTTCACTTTCTGCCCTTTCATATTATAGATTTCAATTCGTGTACTTTCGTGTAAATTCGCCTGCCACGGCGTGTCCTCCAGCTGGCGGAGAAGACGCGGGGGGGCAAAACTGATCGTTGTGGTTGCATTAAAAGGATTGGGATAGTTCATGACATAGTAGCCATGCTTCCGAGCGATTTCAGGAAGCTCTTCGATTGCAGCAAGATCCATTTCAAGAAGTACACAAAGTTCGATAGGATCGATCTCGCCTTGATTTGCTGTACCAGCATACACAAACCTTCCATGAGATATATAGTGCAATCCCATAAATGGAAAAGTCATCGAAGTGCCTTGAAGCGGATTGTGAATGGCAATCGAACCCATATTTTGAGTTCTTCCACAGATTGCGCAGTCTTCAACACCATTAGCCATTAAATAATTGATATAAATAGAATCACTTGGCGGAGTAGTGCCGGAAGGAATAACAGGAAGTATTGAGATGTTCTCTATAAGCGATTGAGCGATCTCATGTCCGTCATCGATGCCGATATCATGTGTGTAAGGGTTATCAACTTCCATATCAAAGTATTGCTCGGCAGTGTTATTCAAACCGTCATTATCAGTATCGTTCGGAGTTGCGAGCTCATGATGAAGCGTATCAAGAGGTGCTATAGTTTTGTTTAGCAAGGGAATATCAATACGTGTAGTGTCATCTCCAATAATATAGGAAAACGAACCATATTCCATAAAATGAAGTGCCATATAAGGGATATCGATCTCCAGCACGTGCATCGGATTATGAACGGTTACATATCCCATATTTACAGCTTCTCCACAGATTGGGCAGTTATAGAACCCATAAGCGGGATGTTCGATCACATAGCAGAAATTTGGAGAAATTTCTCTCGGCAGACTATCAATGAGTGCTTTATAACTCTGTGCAATAATATTTGTTTCTCCACTCGGGAATACGCCGGTTATCAATTCTTCGCTGTTTGTGAGATAGTCATTATCCTCATCACCAGGTACAGGTATCCAATGTAAATCAGCATGAAGTTGAGTAAGCGTTCCCAATGAGAAGGTCACTGCGGCTGCATAAGGAAGTGCTTTTTTGAAAATCTTTACAAATGGGGATTGTGCGTTCGTAGAATATTCCGATCTAAAAAGCTCAAGGCATTCATTAAATATTGATTCATAATAGCGGAAAAGCGAAGGAGAAATTCTGCAATCCGGGCAGATCCAGTGAAAAAGCAACTTTTGTTCTTTGTCCATATACTTATTGCGCGTGTATCCATTTTGAATAAAATTTTCAACACAGCATGAAGGATACCCAAAAAGGAATCCTTCAACTTTTCGTTGTGCGGGTGTGATCATAATCGGTTTATGATCGAAATAACGGGTATAAGTTGCGAGATGTCTTGAACTTTTACTGAAAATAATCTCTTCGATCTTTTCACCATTTTCACAATATCGGGTAACAGGTTCTACAACAAGATCAAACTTTTTAAGTGTGTGCTTCTCTTTGTAACTGATTGGTTTTTCCCAACGGCTGAGCGGTTTCACTTTATGCGAAGTGAGCAAGGCAAGATAAAGAAGCTGAAATTGTTGGTCATGTAAAAAACTATATTTTTTCATGTTAACTCCAGATTATTTGGAGAGTAGTAAAAATTTTTGATCGTTTCCTTACAATCAAAACATCCTAATTAAGAATATTACAGATCGCATTATCGTAAGATAATGATCTTTCTTAAATGAGAAATTTTCTGTTTCTGAACTGCTGCAAGGAAGTATATTCCACTCGGAAGCGGTGCATCATGTTCATCAGTACCATCCCAGTAAATTTCAGTATATTTGTCAACAGGTTTTTCAACCAAAAGGGTTTTGATGTGCTGTCCCTTTGTGTTATATATGTGTATTTGTGTGTTGGTTGTAATATATGTGCTAAATAACGAGATGCATGCAGTTCCGTGAATATCTGGATTGAATGGATTCGGATACACGGTTTGAACGAGATTTTCATGTATTCCAGGTTCATCGGCAGAGACATTATCAAATGTTATGGTCATTGAAGCTGAGGTCTCGTTCATGGAGCAGTCACGCGCAATTACTTCGAGAATGTAATGTCCATCCGGGAACTGGCTCGTATTCAGATTTTCATATTGATCAAACATGGTGATCACAGAATCACCATCGGAATTTGTAATGATGTGATAATAATCTCTGTCAGTGTAGTTGCCGATAGAATAGCATGTTGCATCGCGAGAGTATAATGTATAAAGCACCATCTCATCGAATGTACCGGAAATATAGGTGTCCAAAGGCATGTCATAGGCAAAGGAGAAACGTTCATAAATAGTTGAATCAGGATCATTTGCAGGATGGAGTTTGAACCTGAGATCCCAGACATCGATCTTCCATGTAGAATTTGCAATGTCATGACATTTTGCAATGATGTCTATCTCGCCCATGAGACTGGTGGGATTAAGATAGGTTCCGCTTTCTGTACGGAATGCAAAGAGATTAGACCCATAAGCATTCTCAAAGTATGGAGGAGTGGTATCTGAGATATTTATCACATCGACAAGTGGATTGTCAGTTGTCCACCAATTGCCATTCCATGTTGAACCGGAGCAGGTAATACGACCAAAATGAATATGCGTAAAATCGTAATAACCCCACGGATAGAGAGTTCCCAGCAAATCACCTACTTGTACCGAATCTCCTACAGTATAGGGGATCGAGGTTTGGTTTAGATGGGCATAAAGATAACCTTCCGATTCTGCAGAAGTATTTTCATTGGAAATGCCAACACGCCAGTAGGCAGAACCTCCTGTAGTCAGCACAGCTTTTATGTAACCCGGCTTCACTGCATAAACATTCTCATAATCATTTCCGAGGAAGTCAACACCCGGATGTAAATAGGGGGAACTTCCATATTGCTGAATTTCTGCATAACTATTACCGATCGGGAAGGGATTGCCAATAGTGCCGTAATCCAACGGAGCAACAATTGTATCGTGGCTTTTTATCTCAGAAAGAACAAGTATTTTCTCATCTATCTTTGATATTGATTCCTTATCTGTGTAATGATAGAGCTCAAAAGTAAAAGAATTATTACTCATTTTTCTTTCAACAAAATAGAGTTCTAAATTAATAGCTTTCACTTCAAATATTGTATTTTTCGAAGTATAAAGAGGATCAAGCTTTCTGTCAACAAGCAGGTTTATCGAGTTTTTTGCACAGATCACGGGGTGCTGGTTCCAGAAAAGAATGTGATGAGGATATTCTTCAAAATGAAAAGAAGATGATCTATAAATGATCATTTTTTGGGCAGAATCATAGAAGACAGGATGCCCGTGATTATCAACTGCAAATATTATTGAACCAAAATAATGATGCTTGTGTGCTGTATCATTATCAAGCACAATAATATCTCTGCCATCGAAAAATGCAGCAAATTCTCTATTAGCAGAGAGTGTAATGTTTATAATTTTCTGATATGTTTCTTCATAGAGAAGTTTCCCGTCATTTTTATACAGTCGAAGTATTGAAGGAACATTATCCTCCAACGTGATAAGCGTGAGATATCCTTCTGCTGTTCGGAAAAACGAGTTCCCTTCAAACACATGACCATCACATCTTATAGTGAATATTCCATTCTCAATACTATATTTGACATCTTCTTTTTGCATATCATTTGTGATATGTCCATACTGATTCAGTTCTGCTGCCATACAGGTAGAAAAAGCCAGAACGAAGAGTACAGTAAAGAGTAAGATCATTTTATTCATCAGTTATTCTCCAAGCAATAATTTATGTTTGATGTTAAGGAATACCATATTGGAATGTGTCAAGAGAAAAGTATGTGCAAAATTTGACGTAATATATCGAGCTTTATACCAGTGAACATATAACTCTCATAATAGTGAAAGATGAGAATAAGAAAGTAATAAGAAATGAGCAAAAAAAAGATATTAATAACCACAGAGGACACAGAGAAAGTGGAGAATGATCCTTTTACCAGAAAAATCATTCAATGTTTAGCTCGAGAATTAGCTATAAATAATATTAAATTTTCTTTAGAACATCCTTTACCAATAGAATATAAAGGTGTTCACTTAGACTGCGGATATCGAATTGATGTAATTGTAGAAAGCGAAGATGTGCCTATTCGTCAACTTATCCTTGGATTGAAATCAGTGGAAGAAATAAGAGAAATTCATAAAGCTCAGATTCTAACATATATGAAACTTTCAAATATTACCACAGGCTTATTGATCAATTTCAATGTAAAGAGACTAACTGATGGAATTAAAAGATTTAAGTTATAGTTCTTTGTGCTCTCTGTGCTCTCTGTGCTCTCTGTGGTGAAAAATTAAGTGTTCAGAGGTGATCGTGAAAAATATAGATAAAATTAAAGAGCTTCTCAAAAAGGAAGCTCAGGCAGTAGAAGCAATTGCAGAAAAGCTCGATGATAACATCGACAGAGCGTTGGAACTTATCCTGAACTGTGAGGGTAAAATCGTAGTCACAGGCATGGGTAAGACCGGTATTATAGGAAGAAAAATATCTGCAACATTTGCCAGCACTGGAACACCTTCGATCTTTCTTCATCCCGCAGAAGCCATTCACGGCGACCTTGGTATGGTGGATGACAGCGATGTTGTAATGATGATCTCGAATAGCGGTGAAACCGCAGAACTGATGGAAATTCTTCCTTATTTTAAAGGTAAGAAAATCTCGATAATATGTTTGACCGGTAATCCTGATTCCTCACTTGGCAGAATGAGCGATGCGGTTATTGATATTGGTGTTCCAAAGGAATTTGAACCACTTGGACTCGTGCCGATGGCAAGCACAACAACTGCACTGGCAATGGGAAATGCGCTCGCAACGATCGCATTGCAGGAGAAGCAATTCTGCCAGGAAGATTTCGCAGTGCTCCATCCCGGAGGAATAATTGGAAAACGGCTGCTTCTCGCTGTTCATGATGTCATGCATGCAGGAAAAGAAAATCCTGTCGTTTTGGAAGAAGCAACATTGAAAGAAGCAATTTTGGAGATGACCTCAAAAGGATTGGGATGCGTGAGCATCATTAATGAGAAGGGCAAGTTGACTGGAATTATTACCGATGGCGACCTGCGAAGGATATTTCAAAAGTTCGAGAACCCTTTTCATGAAAAAGTGCACCTGCTGATGACAAAAGACCCCAAAACGATAACACCGGAAACCTCAGGCATCGAAGCCCTCGAAGTAATGGAAACATATTCAATCACAATGATACCGGTTGTAGATGAAGACCATAAACCGATCGCAATGCTGCATATGCACGATCTGATTCGAGCAGGGATAGTACCGGAGAATTAGAAAAAGCGGAGGATACATGACTGTAAATTTGAAAGGAAGAAGTTTATTAACACTGAAAGATTATTCCAAAAAGGAGATACTTTTTCTTATTGATTCAGCTCTTGAACTCAAAGAACATAAAGCTCACGGCACATTGAAAAAGAAACTCGAGGGTAAGAATATTGCGCTGCTTTTTGAGAAAAGTTCGACCAGAACCCGATGCGCCTTTGTCGCTGCTGCTGTGAATGAAGGAGCTCATACAGAATATCTTGGGAAAAATGATATTCAATTGGGCGGGAAGGAAACAGTTGAGGACACTGCACGCGTACTTGGAAGAATGTTCGATGCCATCGAGTTCCGCGGATTCAAACAGAAAACTGTCGAGCTGCTTGCTGAATATTCAGGCGTTCCTGTGTGGAATGGCTTGACCGATCTCTATCATCCCACTCAGATATTAGCGGATTTCATGACCGTTAAAGAAGAGCTTTGCAATCTGGAAAATATCAAATTCGCTTATGTAGGAGATGGACGTAATAATGTAGCGAATTCTCTTATGATAGGCGCCGCAAAGGTTGGAATTGATTTTCGTGTGGTATCACCTTTGTCTCTTTTTCCGGATCGGGATCTTGTGGAAGAATGTGAAGTGTATGCAAAAGAAAGCGGTGCTTGTATTACAGTAACAGAAGCAATTGCAGACGGTGTGAAGGATTGTGATGTGATCTACACGGATATCTGGGCTTCAATGGGGGAAGAGGATAAGATACCGGAGCGGATCAGTTTGTTGAAACCTTATAAAATTAAAATGGATGTGCTCAAGAAAACCGGGAAAGAGGATGTAATATTCTTGCACTGCCTTCCTTCATTCCACAATTTGAAAACTGGAATCGCACAGAAATATCCCGATATCTGTGAAGTTGAAGATGAGGTTTTTGAAAGTAGTTATTCGAGGGTTTTCGATCAGGCGGAGAACCGCTTGTGGACGATTGAAGCAGTAATGGTGGCAACACTTACATAAAAAATTACTTACAAATTAAATATAACCGCTCAGATTTTCCGGGAGGTTTTATTGTTAACCACGAATTAACACGAATAATCACGAAAATATAATCAAGAACAAAAGAAATTGTCACTCTGGATCCGCCAGCTGGCGGAGAAGAATCTGGCAAAGGAAATTGTCATTCTGGAGCACATTCGCTTTGCTCAGTGTAAACTCCGCGAAGAATCTCCCAAAGAGAATTGTCACTCTGAGCTTGTCGAAGAGTCTCCCAAAAACATTGATCTATCCTCTTGTTAGATCCTTTCCGTCTTCATTTCGATTCAGTCTTCTCCGCCAGCTGGCGGATACGCCCAGACAGGCGAATTATAAAAACACTTTAAAACAAATATTAACAAAAAATTTGACAACCCTTTTTTGAATATAAAATAATGCAATCAAAGAAAAATATATTTTAAAAGGATGCTTTATTTAATATGTTAATCAATTTGTATATAATATTACTTAATTCAAGTTCAATGGATAACTTCATAAATAGGCAATCCGCAATAAAATGGATGATTGGATGAATGATTGGATGGATGAGCGGAAAAATCTGTTAGGCTTTGAAAGTTAAAAATTCAAGTAAATTTAGAAAGAAGATTCTATTATGGCTGTAATATCAATGTTCTTCGGTATTATCTTGAAACTGAAATAGGACTCTACAACCTATGAATCCAAGAGTCAAATCTGTAAAACCAAATCCTGATTATTCACTAACTTTGATATTCACTGATGATGAAGTTAGGATATTTGATATGAAGCCATCCGCCAGCTGGCGGATTGGTATATTCAAAGAGTTAAAGAATATGAGTCTCTTCAATTCAGTAAAGCCATTCCTGGGAAGTATTCAATGGAAAAATGGACAAGACTTGTGTCCTGATACTCTATATCTTGAAAGCAAAAAAGCCTAACAGAGTAAATTTTTAAACCCGTAGGATTTATCCGTCAGCTGACGGATGAACTATCCAACGGGTCTAATGGTACAAAAAAACAAGAAAATTTAGAAATGAATTTAAAAATGAAAAAAATGTATTGATTAAACAAATATTTGACAAATTAATTTTAATAAATCACATTTGTCATAAATTTTTTATTAATAAAATTTAAAAAGGATGTTTTATTTAATATGTTAATCAATTTGTATAAAATATTACTTATTCAATTGGAAATGAAAAAAATAAGTTATGAAAAATTGCTAATGTCTTAATTAGGAATTTATTATGTTAACTACAAAAAAATTTAAAAGGAAAAACAAAATGAAAAAAATTGTATTGATTTTAACGATTATGCTGTTTACAGCAAGTTTGGCTTTTGGTGCCTATGTTGAAATTGGAACTGGGACAACTGCAACATATTCAGTTCCAACTAATGGCTTATATGATTATTCCTGGTCGCAGGTTATTTACCTGCAAACGGAAATAGGTTCTGCTATAGACATTAATAAGATATCCTATTACGTTGGAAATACACCTGCAAACCATCTTTTGCTCAATCAAAAGATCTACATGAAACACACAACTGATGCCATTTTTCCTGATGCGACTTATGATGATCCGGTTACTGCCGGTTTCACTCAGGTTTATGATGGAAATTTTCTATCTAATGGCGGCGGCTGGCATGACATTGTACTGGATACACCATTTTCTTACGATGGAACCGACAACCTTATCGTTTACTGGCAGAATTACGATGGAGATTACGTAACTGGTTATCCTACTTTCCGTTATACTTCCACAACTAACACAGCTAAATACAAATATGCTGATGATACTTTCCCGGAAGTTACCGGATCCCGGGGTTATTATAAATCCAATATCCGACTTCATTATCAAATTGCAGGTGCACCCGGCGACCCCACAACCCCAAGCCCTGCAAATGCTGCCACTGGAGTAGCAGTATCTGGGAATTTAACCTGGGATTTTGGTGCTGATACAGACACTTATGACTTATTGTTAGGTCCAGCAGGAAGTATGGTTGAGGTTGTAACAGGTTATGCTGCTGGAGCTTCCGGCAGTTATGCTTATTCTGGTTTAAGCTATGCAACAGGATATGAATGGCAGGTAATTGCTCATAACGCCACAAAACTAACAACTAATGGACCTATCTGGAGTTTCACAACCGAATATCCATCAGGATATTTATTTGAAAGTTTTGAAGACGCTTTTCCTCCTGCAGGTTGGCAGGTTCAAAATATTGTTGGTAACGACTGGGCACAATATTCTTATGGAAGTCCTCCCGATGGAAGTAAACAAGCCCGATTATATTACACATCTACAACAGGCGCTCAATCAAGACTTGTCACACCTAAACTTTCTATAACTCATGCGTATGATTTTATTGATTTCTATTGCCATTATTATTCTGCTGGCACATTAAAAATTCAGTATTCTTCAGATGCAACCACTTGGACAGATCTTGAAACTGTAACTATGACAACTACTTTTGCAAAATATACTGTTGATGTATCTTCACTTGTAACAAAGGGTGATTACTATTTAGGTTTCTTAGGAGAAACAGGAACGGGCTATAGTTACATGTATCTTGATGCAGTTCATTATCCTCCAATAGTACTTCTTCCACCAGGGGCACCATCAAATCCTGACCCTGCAGATGATGATATTGATGTTTCAAATACTGCTGATTTAACATGGACAAATGGATTTGCTACTGAAACAGTTGATGTTTATTTTAGTACTAATGAAACATTAGTTACAGACAAAGATGCTTCAGTTAAAGTAATTGATAACTTAAATGTTGAAACATACGACCCTGGTACAATGTCATATTCTACTGAATATTTCTGGCGAGTAGTATGTAAGAATAGTGCAAAAGCAGAAACTGATGGTCCTGTATGGTCATTCACAACAGAAGCAGATCCTACTTTAACACCTCCATTCATTGAAGATTTCTCAAGTTGGTACCCGACTAATTGGTCAAAAGCACAAGGACTTCTTGAAGCTCCGGTAACTTTTACTTCAACAACCACTTGTTATTGGTTTGCGGATGGTTTTGCTAATGTCGGGACTACAGGTGCAGCAAAATGTAATGTTTATTCAACAAACCGTAAAGAATGGATGATAACACCACCTATTGATTTAGGTGCAAAAACAGACTATCAATTAGAGTTTGATCTGGCATTAACTGATTATGGTAATACCAATCCACCAGAAAGTGTGGGTGATGATGATAAATATGCAGTTATAATCTCAACTGATAATGGGGCAACCTGGACTTCTGCAAATGCATTGCAAATCTGGGATAATACAACCACACCTTCATTTGCGGATATTTCTACAACAGGCGAACATATTACAATTGATTTAACATCGTATTCTGGAACTGTTAAACTTGGTTTCTATGCAGAATCCACAGTATCTAATGCTGATAATGACTTGTTTGTAGATAATGTTCAGGTAAGAGAAATTCCTTCCTATCTTGAACCTACAAACTTAACTGCAACAGATATTGGAATTAAATCTGCATATCTGGGCTGGACAGAAAACAACACACCTCCAGCAACTACCTGGGATATAGAATATGGCGCTACACCGTTTACACCAATCGGAATACCTACATTCTCTACGATAACTAATCCTCACAACTTAACTGGTTTAACTATAAGTACTGAATATGCCTGGTATGTGCGAGCCGATTGTGGTAGTGGTAATTATAGCACTTGGACAGGACCCAATACTTTCACTACTTCAGATGGAAAAGCAATAAATCCGGATCCGCCAAATAATGCTATGAATGTTGATGTTACTGCAAAAACATTTGATTGGGACGATGTAATAGATTCATTTGGTTATACAATCAAAATCGGAACTGCTACCGGTCTGTCAGATATAGTAAATAATGCTAATTGTCCTACAAGTACATACACATTCACCGGAGCAGACTGGGATTATAATGATGATTATTACTGGACGATTACCACCTATTATACTGCAAAAGACGTTGTAATTGGTGACGAATGGAAATTTACAACTAAATGTGAAGCAATATCTACTTTCCCATGGACGGAAGGTTTTGAAGGGATGGCAAGCGTGGGAGCTGGCGTAATTCCAGACTGTATGGCTGAAGATGGAGACTGGACAACAGCTGACGCACCTTCAACTTATAACAGACAGCCAAGAACAGGTTCAAAATATATTTACACGAATTACTATGCTGACGACTGGTTATTTTCTGTTCCTTTTGATTTAACAGTTGGAACATCTTATGACTTTTTGTTCTGGTATATTACTGATGGTTTAAGCGGGTGGACTACTCTTGAGGTTAAATACGGAACTGGTCAAACATCGGGAGATATGACTACTGCGATAGGAACTCCTGTTTCGGGTCCAACAAACACTACTTATGTTGAATACAGGGGAACATTCGTGCCTTCAAGTACAGGAACATATTATATAGGAATTCATGTAGTTTGTGATAATTATACTCCCTGGTATATATCTTTTGATGACTTGAAATTAGAGCTTACACCATCTTGTCCTGCACCTACAAACCCATATACAGATGCTATCACAGATACTGGTGCTAACTTTAATTGGACAGCTGGCGGAACTGAACCTAACTGGAATATCGAATGGGGTGCTGCAGGATTCGTTCAGGGAACCGGTACAATGATCTCTAACACAACCGATAATCCTTATACGTTAACAGGTTTATCTTCTGCAACGATGTATGACTGGTATGTTCAAGCCGATTGCGATGGTGGTACTTCCAAAGAAGAAAGTGCCTGGGCTGGTCCATCTACATTCACAACAACCGGTTCATATAGTCTTCCTTATTATCAAGACTTTGCGACTTGGTTACCTGCAGACTGGACAATAAGTGGCGGAACTAACTGGATTCAAGGCACTGGAGCTTTCGCTGGTGGAACTGCTCCCGAAGCTAAATTTTATTGGTTTCCCGGAACTGTTGCAACGCAAAGATTAATTTCACCACCTATTGATACACAAGGTGAAACAAGCATAAATATCGAATTTAGACATTTTCTTGATTGGTTTGATGTACCATTTACAATAATGTTGCAAACTACCAGCAATGGTGGTGTAACCTGGAATACTACTTCATTTAATCATGTAAATCCGGTTGGCGATATTGGTCCTGAATTTCAGTCTATTATGGTCAATAACGCAGATGTTGGATCTGAAAATTTCCAATGCGCCTTTGTATTTGATGGTGATTCTTATAACCTCGATAACTGGTATGTTGATGATGTTGCAGTAATTGTTTCTCCTCCTCCAACACTGGAAATTACACCAAGCCCGTATGACTTTGGTAATGTTCCATACAATAAAACACCTACTCAGGTCTTCACATTATCGAATATTGGAGTGGGAACTGTTACTGTTAACAGTGCAAGCGCTATCACCCTTTCAGGTGATCCGGAATTCACTATCGTAGGTACATACTTCAGTAATACACCAGGAGTAATTCCACCTGATACAGTCACTGTTGAAGTTCAATTTGCTCCCGGAGCTGAAATAGGTTATTCAACTGTATTGTCGGTTGTGTGGGCAGGTTCCGTCAAAAGTCAAACAGATGTAACTCTTACCGGTGACGGTTGTACTCCTGTAGCAAATGATGATTGTGTGAATGCAACACCAATCGTTGGTCCTTACCCTGTAAGCGGTAGTGGTTCAAATGAATGTGCTTATATCGATTGCCCGGGATTATTAGATTGGAATACAATCTGGTATGAAATTGAATTACCTTATGGCTGTAATGATGTAGAGATTACGATCTGTGCTGTTGATACAGATCCTGCATCTGTAGGGATCATACTTATGGATGATTGTGCTTGTGATGATTATATCGTTAGACAAGATGGTCTTGGTGCCGGTTGGATTACATGCCCTAGTACCTTCTTGGGTTATAACATGATTTTCCCAAGCATTACAGGACCTACAACAATGTTGTGGCCAGCTTATTTAGTTGGTGCAGATGGTGGTATAGCATTTGATTATGAAATAAATGTAACACCATGTGTAACACCAAATGCTCCTGAGGATATCAACGTAGTTGTTGCCGGATCTAATGTAACGGTATCATGGACATATCATTCTGAACTTACCTATACGGTTTATAGTGATACTGATCCTTATGGTACATTTATAACTGTTGAAGGAACAGGAATTGCCGCAGATCATCTTGATATTACTCCTATTCCAGGTGTACCTACATTCTATAGAGTAACTTGTGATAATCCTCCAAAAAGAATGTATTCTGATGGTATTGGAATTACTGAGCAAGCTCCGAAAGTTATTGCTCCAACAAGGACGGATCCTTCAAATCAGAGTAGGAAAAGAAAATAATTAATATAACCCGAGCCGGTTTTTTAGCCGGCTCGGGATTGGTTTTAATATTATGCTAATATCAAGAATAAGTTCTGAAATATCATTTAGTTTACTCTAAAAAATTATGATTAAAAATATGTTGGAAAAATTCTCAAATAGTTGGAAACCGATGAATCGGTTGAAAGTTTCTATCTTCTTATTAACCACAAACTTAAGTTTGTGGTTAACGAAACATAAAAACAATAACCGTTTTAACGGTTTCTCGGTTAATCAATCTGGCTTTTGTAGAGTGAACTCTTCATTCACTAATGATTTTTGGTACGATATGATCTGTAAATTTAAAATTCGGATGGTAAACTATTTACCAAAAAATGCTAATTTCAAAGATAGGTATTCAGGCATTTTATGCATAATGAGATGTTACCGTAATAATTAGGAACTATCAAGCCTATGACTAATTCATTGTTTGATAAATTAAAAATGTTAAAACAAAGCAAAACAAAGAGGTAAACAAAATGAAAACTAAAATTTGTTTGTTAATGGTTATGTTATTGCTGTTTTCTGTTAGTTTTGTGTGGGCTAATAAAGAGGCAACCACTGCGACAACACCAACAGAAAGAACACCTCTCCAAATTCAAAAAGCAGAAGCTCGCCCTGTTATCCCAGATGGAGTTACTCCAAAAAGTATCAAAAAATTTCAAAATGCCCCTATTAATGATGACTATGAAGCGACGCAATCTCGTGTGCAGAGAGGTGGAATAGTTGATGTTTTTGCAGATGATTTTGAAACTGAAGGTGATCTCTGGTATTATGTTAGTTTTAGCAACTTGTTTGCTTTACCTGATGTATATGGAGATACTGAATTCGGCACTCGTTTTACTATTAATCATACTACTGCAGATTTGGATGGTGCATGGTTCTACTGGTATAGTGCAGTTGGAACTCCGAGCGCAACTGTTCATGTTTATGACTGTGTTGCTAACTATCCTGGAACCGAACTTGGTTCAGTTAATGTTAATTGGGCTGACATTACAATTGGAGACTATAATTATGTTGACCTATCTTCTATTCCTGGACTTTCCTTTGATTGTGGTGAGGATTTCTTTATTACCTACTCAGTAATTGGTGGTGAATATGGAGTTACTCAACTTAATATAGTAACAGATGATGGTGAAAGTGGTTTAAATCGTGCTATTGAAAGCTGGGGACCTAGTGCTTGGGGTTACATGATTGATGATTGGGGTGGTGACTATGAATTTTGGATAGATGCAATTGTTAGCTATCCCGACCCATGGATTTCCCAACTCGGCAAGTGGCATTATCTTGAAGATAGCCCATCTGCAAAAGATACTGTCTCTTACAGCCCAACTCATTGCTGGTGGGTAGATGAAGAAATTACTGGCTGGTTTAAGGATTACCTGGTTTCTCCCCAATTTATGATTCCTGCCGGCTTCCCTCTATATTACTATAGTATGGAAGTTAATATTGAATTTATGAGAAGTACTGCTGGAGGCACTTCCCTTGATGAATATTACGAAGTGTGGATAGCAGATCTGGATGCTGGTGTAACTGATTATTGGCATACAGACCCCTTAAACCATTATGCAGGTGAAAAATCCTGGTGGTGTGGACTCGTGGATGCTGGCTGGTCTGGTGGCTGGGGTTATGGTAACAACTGGAATCAGTGGGTACAAACCCCTGTGATGGCTTTACCAGCACTTAAAGACTCGATTTCCCTTGATTTTATGAAACGTTCTGATTCAGAACCTGGATTTGATTTCTGCAATGTTGAAATAAGTAGTGATAACTTTGTTACTTATGATCTTCTCGCTTCCTATGATGGTGCTTATAATACGTGGACTGCAGAACATATACTACTCGATAGTTATGCAGGACAAAATGTCAGCGTAAGATTCCGTTTTGAATCTGATGGTGGTTACTCTGACGAAGATGGGCTCTATCCATCTGAAGGCGCCTGGTTCCTTGATAATGTAATAGTCTATGATGGTTCTAAAACGACCTATTTTGAAGATAATGCTGATGATGAGGTAAACTTCCTTGTCAATCCCGGCAATTTGTCATGGACGCGTCTCTTCTATGACTATGACAGAGATTATCCAGCTCCTTCAACCGGTTATGAATTAGTTGATAAAAGTTTCATCTTCAACGGCACATGCAATCTCACTCCATGGGCTGGTAAAAATGTTCAATTTCAAATTGCTGTTCAGGTAGATGATAGCTCTTATGCTCATGGCGCCGGTTTATACATTGATGATATTATTATTACAGGAATTGATCTTCCTCAATTTGATATGGCTTGCGATTTCACGGTTGTACCTTATCCTACCACTGTAGGACTTCCCATCAAATCTATTAATACTTATCCCAAACTCATTATGCACGAAGCTGGATATGCAGCAACAGGAGCGAATGGTCGAATTAACCCAGAAGGTGCAGGATGTTCTCCTCCGCTATATGGCTATTATGTTAATGGCACATCTCCTCTGGCTTTGAATCATTACGGTATTTATGATATCACAAGAAGTCCTCTTTATACTCCTGTAGCAGGCACTTATAATTATGATGGTTGGGTAGAAGGAGTTTCCGGGGATACAAACCCGGATAATGATCATGCCCCTCCAATGCCTGTTACAATCTATCCTGTAGGTGAATATGAACTAGGTTACAATAGTAGAGTAGAAGGTCAATGGTATTTTCCAACTTGTACTGGTGCTGTTACATACTACTCACCATTTAGAGATGGTGTATTCAGTTCAAAAGATGTTTATCAGTTAAACGGTATGCGACTTATGAATTATAACCGTTTCATCCCAAGTGCATCACCATCTGACACACTACAATGGGCTCCTTTAACCTTCAAAGTATATAATGCAGCAGACTCTGTTACTTTAGGTGCACTTATTTATGAAGAAGAAATCATGCTACCTTCAACCCATAGAACTGGATGGGTAGAGTTTCCATTTACTACTCCTGTAGCAATTACTGATGATTACTTTGTCCATATAACTGGTGAGTTCATAGATGGAATTGTTAATGCTACTCATCCCGAATACTTCATACTTGTTGATGATAATTCACAAAAGTATCTTGGCACTAGTTATTACAGTGGCCACGCTTTCAATTATGGAATTTCTGCTAAGGATTCATTAGAATTACATAATATGGACTACTGGTGCAATTCCTTGATTAATGTTGATATTCCTCTACCAGGATATTGTGAAAATCTTACACCTACGAAAAGCGGTAATGATATTGTCCTTGATTGGAAAGCAATGCCTAATGCAACTGATTACAAAGTCTATCGTTCAGCCGATCCTTATACTGGATTTACTGAATTAGCAGGTACTACCGGCGGCGCAACAACATTTACTGACATTGGCGGCGCTTCTGCAACCAAGTACTTCTATCAAGTTACTGGATTTTAATTATGAATAAAGTAATTGTAGCCAATGTCAAAAAATATTTTGATAAAAAATTTGACATTCAAGAAATGTTAATTTACAAAATGACTATAAATAATGTGTTAACAAAAAAGAAAAAATTATTCGGAGGAATAAGATGAAAAAATTAATTGCAATAATTGCAATACTCGCTCTTGCTACTACTGCTTTTGCAACTGAATCTGATCCGAGTGAGACTGTTGGGTTTGTTAAAGTTGTTGCCGATGTAGGCTTCACACCCTTTGCACTCCCCTTTACCTTCTATAATGCTCCTCACACTCAAACTATGGAACTTGATGATATTATTGGTGTCCAACTAACTCCAGGACTTGCTTTTAATGCTGATAAATTGTGGGACATAAATACGGGTTGGACTGCTTATTTAAATCAAGTTGGTAATGTGTGGACAGGAACGTTGGCTGATTCAGGTTTTACATTGGGTAATGCGTATTATATTCAAAATAAGCATGATAGTACAGATGTATATCTTGCTGGAGAGGTTGACCAATCATCTGTTAATTATGGATTGATGGCATTGGGATTTAACCCAGTGGGTGTACGAGAAGCTGGAACCCCTCATCTTGATGATTGTGATCTATTATCATCAGGATTTACTGGTGGATTGGCATTCAATTCTGATAAGATTTGGGATCTGAATAATGGGCAAACTTCTTACTATAATACTAACACAAGTAGTTGGGTTGGATTTACAAACTTAACTCCTGGTCATGCATACAATATTCAGGTAAAAAATACTGCATTTACCTGGATTTATGACCCTCCAAAGGGCACAAAAGTTGGAAGTAAAGTAAAAATTGACAAAGTAACTAAACCAGTTAACTTTAAATAAGAAAGGAGAATTAAAATGAAAAAGATAATTATAATTATGGCTTCAATGATGGTCATTACATCTTTTGCTTTTGCACAGGATGTATTAGAACAATATTGGGCAGGCGATGCTGTTTATAACTTCTATTACTTTACTGGACCTGATGGTGCCGCTGCTCCCGATGGCTGGTTATTAGAGGTAATGCTTGTTGGTGCTGATGGAGTAATTGATGGATTAGATCCTGTTACACGACAACCTGCTGGTGATGATAATTGGTGCTTGAATAATAACTACTACCAGGATCATTTAAATGGTGCTTTGATGGTTGGTGCTCCAGGGACATGGTATGCATCAATGGCATTCATAGTTGAAGATGTAGCCGGAAGTCCTCCAGAACCTGTATGTAATTTAGGTGAAACAATCTATTTTATTGTTTATAATAATGCTGATGCAGCATTAGCAACTCATTATTGCGTTTCTCAGACTTATACAACACCTACTTCAGGTGGTCCTTATGACCAAGACATTCCTGTTTGGTATGATGGTATTACTGAATGGATTCCTTTTGGTGGTGTTGCTCCGGATCCTCCAGTAGCAACTGCAGCTACGACAGACTTCACACTAACATTCTTTGCAAATTGGAATGCAAGTACAGGAGCCACTGGATATTATCTTGATGTAGCAACAGATGCCGCTTTCACTGCCTTTGTACCAGCATACAATAATTTTGATGTAGGAAATGTAGTTACTTATTCTGTAACAGTTGGGAGTGCAATTGATCATTATTACCGTTTACGTGCATATAATGCTAGTGGAACGAGTGGTAATTCAAATGTAATTACTGTTCTTGGTTCTACCCTACCTGTTGAGCTTTCAGCATTCACAGCAACCTTTATGGATAGCTACACTTTGATCAGATGGGTAACTGCAAGTGAAACAGATGTTATTGGCTTTAATATCTATCGTAATACTGAGGATGAATATGGTACATCAGTTAAATTAAATATGAATCATATTCCGGGACATGGTACAACATCATACCCTAATGATTATGAGTTTCAGGATCTAGATCAATTGATCTATGAAACTACCTATTATTACTGGCTTGAATGTGTTAACCTGGGTGGTAGTAGCAATGAGTATGGTTCAATAGAATACACTCCCGAGATCGGACATGGTGGATTTGAAGATGATTTTGATGATAATCAGCTATACAACCAGCCAAACCCTTTCTCAAGCACAACCACCATTAGATATGGTATCAAGGGTATGCTGCAATCAGAACCTGTTAATATTTCTATCTACAACACTCTTGGGCAGTTAATTCTCGAAGATGTGGCAAAAAATGGAGTATATCAATTTGATGCTTCTGGTCTTCCTACAGGTGTTTATTTCTACAGACTCCAAACTGAAAATTATAATGACATCAAGAAAATGATGATCATTCGATAAGTTTGTTTATTAAGACAACTTACCCCGGGTTCATTTATTTGGACCCGGGTTTTTTATTATAGCACGCAGACCCACACAGATTGGACAGATTCTCGCAGATACAAGTATTGGATATTTTTTTACCACAGAGTACACCAGTCTTCTTCCGATAAATCGGAATACGCCTTGGCAGGCAGAGAACACAGAGAAATTTATCATTTGAATTTTAAAATATTTGAATTTGTTAATAATTTTTATTTAGTTTTTTTTAAATAAAGAAGTAACGCAAGATTCCAATCTTGCGCATCTCAACATCAGTCTTCACTCCGTTACGCCTTGACAGGTCAGTCTTCGTTTCACTACACCTCGACAGGTCGGAATGTTGAGTTACAATTGAATTATATCATCAGTATCCTACATGTCACGGCGTCTTGTAACGGAGACAGATTCTTTATTATAGCACGCAGACCCACGCAGATTGGACAGATTTTTGCAGATACCAGTATTGGATTTTTTTTTTACCACAGAGTACACCAGTCTTCTTCCGATAAATCGGAATACGCCTTGGCAGGCAGAGACCACAGAGAAATTTATCATTTTAATTTTAAAATATTTGAATTTGTTAANAATTTTTATTTAGTTTTTTTTAAATAAAGAAGTAACGCAAGATTCCAATCTTGCGCATCTCAACATCAGTCTTCACTCCGTTACGCCTTGACAGGTCAGTCTTCGTTTCACTACACCTCGACAGGTCGGAATGTTTAGTAACAATTGAATTATCTCATCAGTATTCTACTTATCACGGCGTCTTGTAACGGAGACAGATTCTTTATTATAGCACGCAGACCCACGCAGATTGGACAGATTCTCGTAGATAAAGAATTAATTTGGTTAATAATTAATGATAGAAATGTTAAAAAGGGGTAGGTGCATGTTTATCCTGCAACGATATTACACACCTCCCGGCTAAAGCCGTACTCCTCTTGATAGAGGAGATTTTTTCGATTATTCATTGTATTATAACGAATTATAAATATTTGATGTAATGAATGTTTAGAACGTCAATTAATTTGAAGATATTCATTTTTTCCCCTCTAAAAAGAGGGGTGTCCGCTTGCGGACGGGGTGTGTTTGTTTTGTTACAAACCTCTCCACCAACTAGCTAACAGGGTGTGTTATTCCTTTTCAAATTCCTCAATATAATCCTCAATAGCTTCAATAACATCATTAAGATTCTTCATAATATCACTTGCCTTAAATCTCAATACTTTCAGTCCAAGCGATTCTAACCTTGATTGTCTTGTAAAATCATCTTCTCCTTTGTCAATATGAACTTTTCCATCTACCTCAACTATTAGTTTGAGTTTTGGACAAAAGAAATCAACAATATAATTATCGATCGGTTTTTGGCGATGAAAATCATATCCTCTCAACTTTTTTCTTTTCAGTTGGTTCCACAATAGGGCTTCAGGGAGTGACATATTATTACGGAGTTTTCGTGCAAGTTTTTTCAATTTTGGATTATAATAGATTTTCATAATTTTAGCTTACGTTTACTAACTTACACACCCCACGGCTGAAGCCGTACTCCTCTTGTTAGAGGAGATTTTTTTCGATTGATATTTATATTATATAACGAGTTACAAAAATTAACATTATAGACATTAAGAACGTCAATTAATTTGAAAATATTCATTTTTTCCCCTCTATCAAGAGGGGTGTCCGCTTGCGGACGGGGTGTGTTATTTCAAATTAGACACATTCAGACTGTATAGATTCGATAGATTTTTGTTGATTAAGAATTTATTTTTTTCATTATATTTTCTGAATCTGTGATTATCCTTTTATCAGTGTTAATCCGCGTTCTTTTCTTTATTACAGATAGCAGTCTCACGCAGATTAAACTGATCCTCGCAGATAAAGAAATTTTTAACCACCAGTCTCCATTACACTTCGCCGTGGCAGGCGAATTATCACAAAATAATTTAAGAATTCTTATATCAAAATTAAAATACAGAAGTAACGCAAGATTCCAATCTTGCGTATCTCAACATCCGTCTTCGTTACACTACGCCGTGACAGGTCAGTCTTCGTTTCACTTCAGTCTTTTCCGCCAGCTGGCGGATCAGAGTGACAATATGTTTTTATTTGGAGTTGCCGACTCCGTTGGCTTCACACATGAGTTGCAGGGTCAATTGCCCGTAATTGACCTTTGCTTTAGACAATTGGTTACTTCTTAAATCTTAAATCGATGTTCGTCAATCTTCATTCAAAAATCCCGTCACGGAATGGTCCATGACGCCTCAGTAATTGTTAGAGAGAGGAAACGAGTAATTGTAACTCAACATTCCAATGTTGAGTACGCAAGATTCCAACCTGTTTCACTTCAGTCTTTTCTGCTAGCTGGCGGAGAGTTCAGAATGAATGGGATGAGATAATAATTTAAAAAAATTACAAAGAATTGTCATCCTCGAGTGATCCCGATTTATCGGGTGAGCGAAGGATCTCCCCAGTAGAATTTACTAAGCTTTTTGCGAGATTCTTCCCGTCTTCTTCTCCTCTTACTCAGCAGTTATATAATAAAACTTTCTTGCTGTTTGTATTGAAGTTGTCCAACTATTATTGTTAAATGATCCTGTATGATCGAGCTCAAACCCGCTTTGTGGATAGTCAGATGAATAAATATGATATACACTAGCTCCAACAACTTCATCCCAGGAAATAGTCACTGATGTTTCAGAAACCATGATTGTAACATTAGTTGGGGCATTAAGTGGTCCTGCAATATGAAAACCAAGATTATCAACTGTATCTTGAGAATAACCGTCCCATTCGATTGTCGGATCAAAAACATCATAACCATCGGAATCTCCTTCCGTGATCTCCGACTTTCTTCTCAAAGTATGATTTTGAGTTGTTACCTCACCAGTTCCCCAAACCTGCTGAACACCGATCTGCCCGATCACATCGACATTAACGGAAATTCTTTCCAGAGCAACAGCATCATCTCCATTAAAATTCAGTGAACTTGAAGTCTGGTCAGGAGTTCCGCTCCAAACTACAGCAGATGAATGAGCCAAAACAAAAACATCTTCATTTGCTATTGTTCCTGATAAAGAGATTGTACTTCCGGGTGTAGTGTTTCCATTATAATAGATTTCAATCTTCCAATAATTTAAACTCACATTACTTCCAGTGGCATTAAAAATTTCGAGATATTTGTTATTACTGCTTCCTTCCACATATTCCGAAATAAACAGATTTGGAAGAGTTCCACTCAAACTAACGAAATCTGCATAAACAGGAAGATGATCTGAAGCATAATAAAGTGCATCTGCAACCGAATCCGGAACAGCAGAATTAGTTCCATCATTGATCGATAGATTAAAATGGTTTCCATCATTACCACAAGAAATAAAACTACCGGTACTATATTCGATCCCCGAACCATTGTTTATTCCATAATTTCCAAAAATGAAATCAAATTTATCATCTAATCCCCCGCTGGCTCCACCGCCAAAAGCGGTTAGCCTGGAAGACTGCGAATGCACAGAGGCGTAGGTAGCATTATTATTCCAACTGCCCACTTCGCTGCAAAGGTCTTCCGCCCTGCCAATGTTATTTATTTCATTTGCAATGAATTTCTGGTATCCATCTTCCGAGCTGGTGTAAAAATTCATATCTCCTACGATGATAAATTCTGTTCCTGCTGAAAGCCCGTTCAGATGATCTCTAAGAATTGTAACCGCTGCTAAACGCTCAGCTTCATAAGTTGAACCTTGAGAAGATTTCAGATGACAACTGTAAAACCGGATAGGATTTTCGTCGATATTCAATACATATTCAGAAATATCACGAGGTGATGTATCAATCTCATCCTGACTGACCAATATGCCGAGAGAAGTCTTATAATACAGCATATTATTCAAATCAGTATCGAGGACAAAATCAGCTCGAGCATAACCTCCGATGGCAGTATTCAGAATATTTAAAATTACATCTGATGCCGATTCGGTTTTAATTTCCTGTGTAATTAGTATATCCGGTTGAACTTCTTCAAAAACTGTTTGGAAATCAGTTAATCTGTCTGTTCCATCAAAATTAAGTGCATTGTAAGACATAACTCTAAAATTAGTATCAGCAAAAATATTAGTTACGAATGTTAAATTTAACATTAGGATAAATATCACAATTCTCGTTTTCATTTTCTTTAATCGGCTGTTACACGATAAAATCGTTTATTGTCATTTATAGGTGCAGTCCAAGTAGCACCGTTGAAGACACCCGAAGAATCTTCTTCGAAACCTGTATAAGGATTAGAGGATGAATAAACATGATAGACCTCTGCCCGAACTACCGGATCCCAGGTGATGATAATATTTGTTCCATCTAAACTTAGGACAACATTTGCAGGTGTATCGAGTTGAATATTCATAATATGCGAGCCGATATATTCGAAAGTATCACAATCATATACAAGCCATTCAGAATCATCGGAGTTTGTTCCTGCTGATAAATCCCAATCAGAATTTCCGGTGGAGATAAATTCTTTGCGAACTAATGTATGATCTTTGGTTGCATTAACAATTCCGGAAACATCCCAACCACTCCCCGGATCTTCTCCAATATTACCGATAATATCAATAAGTTCATCATTTTGATACAAAGCAACTACATCATCTCCATTGAACTGAAGCCCACCAAAAAGCCAATCCGCATTATCGAGGATTTCATCGCTTGCTGATGGATTTGCAATTACAAAAAGTTCATCTTTATTTAACAGATTGGAAAATTCAATTGTATTCAGCGGACACTGGTTTCCATTGTAATATATTTTTAACTTATAGTTTGAAAAATCAACACAAGCCCCTATTCCATTATAAATTTCGATATATTTATTGTAGCTTGAGCCTTCACAATATTCCGAGATAAATAGATCCGATTGGGGATCTGTAAGGATTATTGAAAAATTCTGGTTGCTTTCATCAAAAAAACTGCTGTTATCAATATCGGAAATTCTAATTCGATAATTATCATTTGGCACAATATTTTGCATAATTGTCCATTCCCATTCTCCATCATTTTCTGTAGAAGAACTCAATTCGATAGTAGCCCCCGAACTGCTATTGATAAGTTCGATTTTTACATTGTTGTAAAAATATTGTGTGAACCAATTTATTGAGTAAGTTAAATTCGTGCCCAGAGTAATTGTTTCATTGGGAAAAGTAACATAAATTGATGGTTCTCCTATCCAAATTTCTTCGATAAATTCAGGATGATCGATAAAGGGATTTCGGTTTTCCTGAAAATCATAGATCGCATCATTCCGATTTATTTCTTTTATGCTCACAGAATCGCCATAATGCCATTCCAAAAGCGTTTCCAACATATCCACATTTCCAAAAGACAGACCTGTCTCATACCGAACAATAAAATACAGCAAGGCACGAGCAGCGTCTCCTTTGTGTAATTCATCAGGCTCAAAAACCACATAGTTATCTTGATTTGTACCCAAATAGCTTACTGTGATACCTCCGTCTTCCGTATAAGAATTCGTAATATTTTGAACCATATCAAAGGGATGATTGCTGCGAGCACTATTTACAGAACTTTTTGTGGGATACAGATGGTGTATATCTGCTTTGGCAATGCTATTTTCAGTTCCCTCCAACTCAATATCTATCCAACTTTGACAATAAGAATGCTCACAAGAAAAAGAATTTGGTGTGGATGGATCTCCGACTGGATGTGCTACTGAATATCCTGAATAAACACATCTAATCCAGCCATTATCATTATCAATAGCACTATACATAATTGCTACACTGTTGGAATAATTTGTGTTCGTGTTCGTGCTAATAATTTCATGCAATACAGCTCTTAATTCATTTCCACTTAAACCCACAGTAGAATCATAATAACCGATTGGAGGATCAGCATAAAGCGTAGAAATAACGAACAAACCAAGCAGCAAACTTAATAACCATTTAGATCGAATCACAAATACCCCATAATAAAAAAGGGCAGAAGTATTTTTCCCCTGCCCTTCAAAATTTCCTTTCACTATTCTTCAGTGATATAATAGAAATATTTTGTTTCTGTAGTTGCTGCACCTACATCAGTATAAGTAGTCTCAGATACAGGTGATGTATTTATTTTTACAAAAGTTCCATAAGGATCACTACAACGATATATATTGAAAGTGGTTTTACTACTACCGGGAGCCCATGTGAGAACTACATCATTACCATTGATTTGAATAGTAACATTTTGTGGTGGAATTGTACAAATATCACTATCACCTCTTGGATTTATATGATAATAACTATAGTTGAAATCAACGACACCAATTATTTCCTGATAGGTTGAACCTATATTTAAAGTGTATCCTGATGGTGCTGCTTCATTATCTACGAGGAAATAATAATCAGTCTTTCCTCCATCAGACCAAAGACATCGATAATTGTAACTATCAAAGGAAACTACATAAAAATTATCGATTTTTACTAGTTGGCCTTCCCATTTCTCAGCAGGATTTGTATCTGCAGGAATGTCTTCGTTTATATCAGATCCATCAATTAAGTCCGGTCCGTAGGGTGTATTACCAGTAGATATAACACTAATTAATTCCGGATTAACCAATTCGGTTAAATTGTTATATTCTGATCGTTTTGCAGTAAGCATGATTTCATCGCCAATATCAACTAAACCATCAAAACTATAGTCAAAAACGAGTACTCCATTGTATGCTCCGGAGGCATCACTTACCCATACTTTATTATATTCATTATTTGCAGATACAATTCCTTTGAATGTTGCTAAATGGGTATTATCAATTATATTCGGATCATTGGCCTCATTTGTATAAGTAAATGAGGTAATACCTGCATAGAAATCGTATGTTGATTTTGCTCCATAAGAAATTGTGTCTAACGTGAAGTCGTCAGCCATCGGAGTTGATGCACCGGAAAGATGAACGAGTTTAGCATTAGTGCCATCAATGGTTGCTGTGGTAAATGTAATAGTTGCTGAACCTGTTAATTCGAAATCACCAGCAGTTACTGTTGTCAAATCCATATTATAAAAAACTTCAAGTTCATCAGTACTTATTGCATAAGCTTTCTCTATAGCTGGAGTTGCGCCTCCTTCATCAGTAAATGTAAAATCATCATAATAAACATAACCACCATAAGAACCATCTTGATTATAAACTCTAACTTCAAGATAGAATTGAGTTGCTCCATCAGGAGCGGTTATTGTATTTGAGTATTGTATCCAGCTTGGATCGTCTGTAGAGTAAGCGCTCTCAATGGTCGCACCGACTGTTGCTCCACCTGCATCTTTCCATTTTGCCCACAATCTTGTTCTAGCATGATCATCGTTATCAAGGTAATAATAACTCAAAGTAAAGTCATTTCCAGCAGTAATTCCAGTTGTATACTCATGCCCAAAATATTTGGTGCTAGTAGCGGATTCATGTTTTGCTGAATACGTTCCACCATGTACTGTCACGCTTTCTTGTGAAACATTTTGAGCTAAATCCCAACTTGCTGGCGTGCTTGGATCTGTCCATGTTTCAAGATCACCATTAGTAATCATATTCTGTCCAAAACAAAGCGAAGCGATGAATATGAACGAAACAAATATTACTAACTTTTTCATTTTTTCTCCTTTTTATTCTTTAATTTTTTTAGTTAACATATTATATAGCACATTATTTTTTTCCATAAAAATTTACGTTATGTATTTAAAGGAATTAAATTTTTTTTTGTCAAATTTTTTATTTAAATTGAATGAAAAAAGGAATTCGGGAGAAGTTGATTGTAAAAAAAACCCTCTCCCCCGACTTGTCGGGGGAGAGGGTTTTAAATGGGCTAATTCGAATTATTTTATTGAATAAGCAGTTTCTTTGTTTCCTGGTAATTTTCAGTTTTGAGCTGATAGAAATACACGCCATTTGCCATATCGTTCACACGCCAGGTTTCTGTGTAGTCATCATCGACCATCATGTCTTCATTTATGACTTCTTTGACCAACTCACCTTTGATGTTGTAGATATTAAGAGAAACAGAACGCATTGTTCCTTCAAGTCCACCGATCATGAATTTGAATGTAATGTTCTCGCCAACCTGAACAGGATTCGGGAATACATCATTAAGGAAGGAATGTATAACAGTATTAAGCAGTCCGTCGCCATCAACATCAACCGGATCGTATTGAATTGAACCGTAAATATCAGTAGTTCCACCATAGTTTACTGACTCAAGCCAGTAATAATAGGTTGTGTATATTGCATCTGCAGATTCGTCCGTGAAAGAGTATTCGTTTGGCTGGGTCGTTGTTCCATGCCCGGAGATCAATGAGAAATTTACTTGTTCAGCTTCAGCAAGATTATCTTCTAATGAACGATAGATATTGAATCCGATCACATCTGTTTCTGAAGCAGTTGCCCAGTTGACTGAAACATATCCCTGTCCAGCTTGGTTGATAGTATATTCTGCGGTGAATGATGAGAGTTCGACAGGAAGGGTGCCGTCATCCCAAATATCAGAAAACGCTCTTGGAATAATTTGATAACCTGAATCATATGGAGATGAATAATCATATTGAGAAGCAATACCAACAACATCTTTTGGCCAGGTTGGTTCAGTATTTTCGTCAAGATCTGTATCTTTATCTACTCTTAAAATCATTTTTGATGTGCCACCATCATCAGTGATTTCAACATCTGCATTAGAACCTGATGCAGGCCAGGGATCTCCTAATCCAGTATTAGAAACATGTTGAATTCCAATTAACATTCCTTCATAATATTCTGGATTTGAGAGAAATTGAGCAATTGTTATGATTGCAGGTGAAGGCATTGTACCAGCGCCATTATCAGTAATATCCGTAGAAGCATCATCAGGAACTATTTCTGCCTTTCCGTTATATTGATCTATAACACCAAATGCAGTATAACTATTTCCTGCAGTTATTGAGACTATACCATATTTAAATAGATTTATACCACCAAAAGAATCCTGAAGATAAACATCTAAATTTGAAGTGCTATAAATACCGCTAGCAACAGTTGCTACACCAGTAATTCGAGCATAATAACCATCATACGCTAAAACACCTGATCCATCTACTTCACGAATATCACCACTAGCATTTGAAATTGGGCTTGTGCCCCAGAAAAGGCCATAAGTAGAACTTGTGACATTTGCCTTTGCATCATCAGTTACATCAATATAATATTCAACTCTTGCCCCATCAGATTGAGCCGGTATTGTGCCAGAATAGGAATCACCACCGACATCGCCCATAGAAATATCACTTTGAGCAACACCGTCAACACTGTATTTAATCAAAGCAGTATATGGAGATGTTCCTCCAGTGATATCACAAGATACATAACAGGTCTGGGCAGCAGTTGGGACAGTATATTGTCTTGCGACGTTAGAAATTGCAAGAGGTGCAGGTCCCGAACCAAAGGTTTGACTATTATTCAAAGCTCCCGGTGTTTCTGCTGCTGGATCTTGCCATGTAAAGCCCGTGTATCCAGTCCCAGTACCTGATAATTGAAGAGATTCACCTATTGGAGTTGTGCCAGGTTCAAAAACCCCAATGTCAGTAGATAAAACACCAATTGCAGGTCCATCAGTGGCAGTAAATGTTCCTTCATAACTTAAGAATTGCCCTGAGATTAGTGTTCCTTGATAATCTAATGATAAACCATCTGGGGCACCATTTTGAATACCAGCATGTGGCCAAGTGTAAAAAGTATAATTGCCGCTTGTATTTCCAACTGTGCAATTGTCTAGAGTTTCAGATCCATAAACTGCACCACTACTACTACTACCGTTATAAAGACTAACTGTAAAATCAATTAGTGAGTAAGAGCCGGGATTTTCAATTACCACTTCAACAAATTCTCCAACGTCTCCGCCGTCATTATCATAATGAAGTTCATTAATCCACGCGTTTTGCCCAAAACAAAGCGAAGTAATGAAAACAAATGAAACAAATAGTATTAATTTTTTCATTTTTTCTCCTTTTTTTCCTTTAATTTTTTTGGTTAACATATTTTTTACGACCCACTATTATTTATCTTATTCATATATAGCTTATTTAATGTAATGACTAATTTCTTTGTCAAATTTTTTTTATTTTTTGTTATACTTGACAAAATAATATGTTAAAAAATTATAAAAATTGTTATGTAAATGGTGAATAATATGAAGAAGAATGTAATAAATATTTCACAAAAACCTTTAGGAGGTATTTCATGAAAAAACTATTGCTTTTTTTTACGATCATGTGTTTTTCGGGTATGCTGTACGGGCAGGTCACAGTACATCTCGACGTGTACGACTTTGATATTGTCTATCCATCTGCATTTGATAAGGACGACCCGGCAGGACAGCCAATTATCTTCACCCTCGATATACTGAACACATCGGGCGGAGATCTGGAATGCAAGCTGGCAATGTCATTATATACACCGGGATATGGAGAGCTACTCTCGGAAGCGGATGGCTTGATAAGAACCTATGATGGCATTCCGGGAAATACCGAAAGTCATTACCTTGCGTTTGCACCTTTGCAGAACTATGCGCTGACCAATCGTGATATTATCAATAACAGCGTGAAGATCGAAGGTTCATGGGACGATGTGCTGGACAACATTCCTGATTTTGAGGATTTTGTTATGGCGAACGGTTTTTTACCAAGCGGCACTTACACATTTACTTTTTATCTCTACGATCTGCAAATGGTCGAGATCATTCACAGTTCAGCAACCATGTTCATTTACAATGACATGCAGGTGAATCTTCTAGCTCCGGGTACTGAAGTATCGTCTGGACAGTCTGTTGGTCTCATGCTTCCCCTGAGCGATAATACTCCAACCTTTGCATGGCAATCCTCTGCTACGAGGTACACCCTGACGATCTGGGAGCTTGACCCTGGTGTTTATCAAAATGTGATCATTGATGATATGCCTGATCCCCTTATTGTGCTTGAAGACCTTTCCCAGCAGTATTATCAATATGGATCTTCACTGCCGGAACTAAAAGATCAGTATATTTATGCATGGAATGTGCTTGGAGAATTTACTTCAACCCTTGGTAACGAAGAGGTAAGCAGCGAATACTTTGGATTCAAATTCCAGGCATCCGGCAATGGCGGCGGAGATCCCAATGTGGAAAATCTTATAATCAATCTTGCTGCTATGGGTTTGCTGGATCCGGGACAGCTTGGAAATTACACTCCTACAGGGCAGGTGTATGTCAACGGCGTGCTTATTACTGTAGATAATATCAGCGAATTTCTTACCGGTCTGTTCAATGGTGATTACGTTATCGAATCCATTGTGATCGAGTAGGCAGGAGGACACTATGAAAAAAATAATTATACTTGCAATAATCCAAATTTTAATTCTCAGTTTTCTCTGTGCCGATATGACACCTTCTGCAGTTGTCCTGAAAAGCAGTGGTGTGATCGAACTTCACAGACAGGACGAGACCAAGAATATTTCAGATGGAGAAATATTGTACAGCGGAGATGAGATCATTTCCAAAGAAGCTTCACTTGCAGCGATCCGTTTCGTGGATGGAGGCGCTATTATAAAGCTTTTCGCCAACTCCATTCTTACCATTAATACGAAAAAGGAAGAGAACCGCCTTGATAAAAATCTCTATCTTGAAGTAGGTGAACTCTGGTCAAAAGTTTCCAAAGAAAAAGGAAGCTATGAGATCGAAACGCCAACCGCTGTAGCAGCAGTGAAGGGCACGGACTTTCTGACTGAAGTGAAAGAAAACGGAGATACATGGCTTTTCACCTTTGAAGGTGTTGTTGAGCTGAAATCCGATTTGGGCACTGTAGAAGTGGATGAGGGTGAAACCGGTATTGCGACAAAAGAATCCGCCCCTTCAAGCCGAGAAACCAAAAAGGGTGAGGTAAGAGAGGAAGTGAAGGAAGAGATCGAATCCGAAGTCGATACAAATGTGATGGAGATCGAATTTAAAGACAACTCCGGACAAATTAAAACCATGAAAATATTCTATAAATGAACGAGAACCTGATGAAGAAATCAATAGCAGCAGCGGTTTTAATTCTCTTGTTATGTACGACAATGCTCGTTGCAGAGACCGTTGAGACTGATTTCATACCTCCGGAATTTGTGCAGTATATGAAACCTCTTTATCTGCGGTTGGACATCATCGGTGGCGAGGATAATATTGAAGAGGTTTATCTCTTTTATAAAAAAGCAAATCTGGATTATGTGCAGGTGCTCATGGATCCGGGCGTGGGAATGAATCCATATTATGATGCCACTATTCCCGGCAGTTTTATTGATCAGCCCATCTCTTTCTATTTCCGCATAATTAAAAAGGATATGCTCGAGCAGACGATTCCCGGTATCGACCCTATCAATAATCCATATTATGTTCCTCTGAAACGACCTGCTGGAAAACAGAAAAAAGCGGATACTTCTTTCCAGATACTCAGTCCTGATCAGGAATATAATTATCAGGATGACGACTTCATGGTCGCAATATCCTATTTTACGCTTGAAGATCAACTGGAAGGCAAAACGATCAAGCTCTTTTTTGATGGAAAAGATGTGACTTCACAGGCAACGATAACCGGCAATATTCTTGTATTCAAGCCGGCTTCCGTCAAACCAACTGCACATAAGATCGAGATAATTATTTATAATGAGGAAGGTTCCGTATTCAAGCAGAAAAATTGGGTCGTGCAGGTTCAGAAAGTACCCAGAGTTCAGAAATTACCTGTATCTGTGAATGGCGATCTTCTTATTGATTCCCGGCTCACTATCAATGATGCTGACAGCGGCTCATATTATTATGATACAGATGATGAATTCAGGAGCATTGGACGCCTTCGTTTATGGGGTGGTAAGGACTGGTTCCGCTATAAGGGTAAAGTATATATTTCTTCTGAGGAGCGGAGCACACGCCAGCCCTACAACCGATATTCCCTGGATTTCTATATTCCGCATTTCAATCTATTTCTCGGTGACCACAGTCAGGTGTTCTCAAATACAACGATCGCAGGAAAGAATGTTCGCGGAGTGGGTGGAGATCTGCAGTTTGGATTCTTCAAGCTTAGTTCCTTCTATGGGCAGATCCAGCGTCATATAAAAGGAACTATGGATGTTGATACAATCGATACGGTTGTTGATACATCCTTTACAAGCGGGTATTACAATCGCAATGCACTTGGCGTGCGTATGCAGTTTGGAAACGAGAGAAATTTCTATGTTGGATTGAATGCTCTGAAAGCCAAAGATGATATGAATTCTGAAGAATATGCCCAAAATCCGAAAGATAATATTGTAGTTGGTTTGGACAGCAGATTGTCACTTCTTAAAAGCAGACTGCAATTCGGCTGGGAAATATCTGCAAGTTTGCTGAACAACAACATCGCTCCGGGAGTATTGACTAAAGATGAACTGGATTCACTGAATATTGATCTACCCTTTGATCCGGAAAGTATTGAGAATATTTTCGTTATCAATCAACACGTTGAACCCTACAAATTATCACTCTCGAATGTTGCTGCTGAAGGATATCTTCGTGCATTTTTCAAGAATAATCTGCTGAATATCAAATATTCATATGTTGGAGGAAGCTTCAATTCGCTTGCGAACCCTTATATGCAAAAAGATAAAGCAGGTTTCAATATTATGGATAATGTCACACTCCTTAATAACCAGCTCACGTTTGGACTCGGGTATCATGCCTATAATGATAATATTCGGAATACAAAAGGTTCCACAACTTATACAAAAGGATTTCTTTTGAATGCAGGATATTATCCCTATCAGGATCTGCCGAATATGTCTATGAATTTCCAGCAGACAAATATTACTAATGAAATATCTGATGCCACACTTTATTCACCGATTGACCGCCTGAATAATATTGTGACTGTGTCCAGTTCCTATAAGCGTCCAATCCCTATCTTCTCACCAACGGATACTCGTTTCATATTGAGCTATTCCTACACCAATACTGCTGATAGGGAATACGAGAGTTATAATTATAAAGCAAACAATATACGCTTCGGAGTTAATGTTGATTATACAGAAATCCCTATGTCCACACGTTTCAATGCCGGATATCTTTCTCGTAAAGATAAAGATGCACCTAATGACAGCACGGAAACTAAAAGCAATTACTTTACGTTCGGCTTGACAGAGGAATTCCGACCGAATGTTTACAAAAACGGTTCGTTCAGAACAACAGTTGGGTATAATCTGACCCGCTCAACAGGTGACTCCAGATACATGAAGCACTATATTTCCTGCGGCATTCATAATCAGTTCAATATCTTTCCATCTGATACGTTTCTTTCCCTTGAACTTGCCTATATGGTCTATCACGATCTGGACGATGAAGCAAAGGATTATAATCAGATGAGAGGAATTCTCAAACTAACGCAGAAATTCTAAGATTGTAATTTCGATTAATCTATACAAGGGGTGCAGCGATGCATCCCTTTTTTTGATCTGTGAAGTCAGGGACCATTCCCTGACTGATGTGTGTCATGGAGTGGTCCACGACACCTCAAAGAATACGTTTCTTTCCCTTGAACTTGCCTATATGGTCTATCACGATCTGGACGATGAAGCAAAGGATTATAATCAGATGAGAGGAATTCTCAAACTCACGCAGAAATTCTAAGATTGTAATTTCGATTAATCTATACAAGGGGGTGCAGCGATGCATCCCTTTTTTTGATCTGAGCAGTCAGGGACCATTCCCTGACTGATGAGTTTCATGGAGTGGTCCATGACACCTCAAAGATGAGTTTCATGGAGTGGTCTATGATACTTTAAGAATAACATCAAATAACAAATTTCTAATTTCTAATAAAACTTAGGTTCAAGTTTTTATTGCAACAAACTTACAAAAAAGGATAAGTTTGTTGCAATAATGAAGAAGTATAAGAGATTAAAGAATGA
>ASNI01000022.1 GCA_000404785.1 Cloacimonetes bacterium SCGC AAA252-N17 | reverse complement strand
AAGAACAGGGTGGGATGCCTTTTATAACAGACACCAATACAGACTAAACCCGACTCGGGTTTTACATTGCCATGTCTATAAAAAAGTTTGGGGGTATGCATACACCACATCTCATTTCCTTGACAACTAAATCCGCACATTCTGATTTCTTCGTAATCCAACTCTTAGCAGGTCTATATGATAAAAGTATTTAAAACTACGAACGGAAAATTTATTGAGAAAGACCAATACGATCTTCTCGAAGAAAATATCTGGGTGTATCTTGTATCTCCATCTCATGATGAGATCGAGCTTATCACTACGAGCTTTGATATTCCAAAGGATTTTATTGAAGACCCTCTCGATGAAAATGAGAGTCCCCGTATGGAGCTCGAGGATGGCAAGAGACTTCTCATTATACAATCCCCCTATTTTCAGGATGACGAAGAAGCTGCGATCCAATTTATTACACTGCCTTTAGGTATAATTCTCACAGAAAAATGCATCATTACAGTTTCTTCAAAGGATGATGATGTTCTTCAGAACCTCATAAAAGGACGTGTGAAAAATTTCTCGACTACGAAGAGAAATCGCTTAATACTTCAGATCTTATCCCGAACTGCAACAGTCTATTTGAATTATCTAAAAAAGATAAACAGAATCAGCAATACTATCGAAGCTCAACTTGAAAATTCGATGAATAACGAACGTCTTATGGATCTGTTGGACTTGCAGAAAAGTTTAGTTTATTTTGCCACTTCGCTGCGTTCTAACCAAGCTGTTATGGAGAAATTGTCCCGCGTGGGTATGTTCACCAAATTTGAAGAAGACGAAGACTTGCTCGAAGATATGATCATTGATAACAAGCAGGCAATAGAAATGACCTCAATACATGCGAATATTCTGCGAAGCACAATGGAAGCTTTTTCTTCAATGATATCTAATAATCTGAATAAAGTAATGAAATTTCTTACATCAATTACGATTATTCTCATGCTGCCGACCCTTATTTCGAGTATTTACGGGATGAATATTCCGTTACCTTTTGATAAATCTCCCCATGCATTTGTTATCCTGATGGTTGCTTCTGTTTTACTGGCATTGGTTGGTGTAATAATATTTATAAAACGGAAATGGTTTTAACACTTCTTAAGGAAGGATACTTATGCAAAAATATTTTTCATTTATAATAGTTTTAATACTTGTTCTAAGTGCCTGCGCGAAGAATACACCTAACATTGACGAAGGTCTTAATGAGAAAGAATCCTTAATGGCTGCACTCTGGCAGCAGACGTCATCGGAATACAGGGCACTTTGTTATCAGGCATTCAATGTAGCAAGAGACAGAATTCAAATGGATCTTACGAAAGAGTGGGCTAAGCCAAGAGCCGTCATAATTGATCTTGATGAAACTGTGATTTTTAATGCAAAATTCAATGCCACTGGAATTATCCGATATCAGGAATATCCCAAGGAATTTTATGAATGGATAGCTTCCGGTGAAGCAACACTTATTCCGGGTGCTCGGGAATTTTTGAAATTCATTTATAAAGAAGGTTATGAGATTTTTTATGTAACAAATCGTCGGGACGAATGTACTGATATTACCCTTCAGCAGATTATTGATCTTGGGTTACCTCAAGCTGATTCAGAGCATTTACTTATGAGAGGAACGGATCATACAAAACAAGGAAGACGGGATAAAGTAAATGGAGATTATGTTGTAATTCTCTATATAGGTGATAACTGTGTTGATTTTCTGGGCGATTACTTTAATGAATCCATTGAGGCGAGAAAAAATATCACAGATTCACTTCATACAGAATGGGGACGCAAATTCATCATACTGCCCAATCCGATGCACGGTTCGTGGCAAAAAGCACTTTATTATGGTGTAGGACAATTATCAGATAAAGAAAAAATACATTATAAAGCTTCGCTCTTAGATATTATTGAATAAAAAAAACCTCTTTTGAAATCATGCTCAACCAATTTTTTGATTCTTTAGCCCACTACAAATAAATACTTTTAACCACGAAAAGCACGAAAATTGTGTTTAAGAAAATATTCTATAAAGCCATTTTAATAATTCGTGTCTTTCGCTTGCCCTGCTTGACCCGTGAAGTGCTGTACCTACTTCACTGGGGTAAGGAAGTTTACCCTGTGAAATGCTTGCCCTGTGTAATCCACGAAGTGGTGCAAAGCAATTACACAGGGCGGGCATTATTTCATAGGGAATGACTATATCGGGGGTTTATTTCGCCTGCATCGGCGTCTTGTCGGGTCGTATCCGCCAGCTGGCGGATCATTTGAAATTAGTCCCGACAGGTTGGGAGTAATCAGTTATTCAAGTATAAAAGGATGGAAATTACTTAAAAAAATCATATTTAACTTTTATAATATCTACTGCAAAACTTGAGTTAATTAAGATTCTATACTATTTTTATAGAGGATTTCCACCTTCGAAATTTATCTTTTCTTTACTTTCATTTTCAGTATCAACTTCATGTATGGTAACTCTATCAGAGATGTCTTCAGAAATATTTTTCTTTGAAGGACCACCGATTATGTTATCTCCTTATTGTGAATAAAAAAAATTAAACATCGCATGGAATATCAATAAATTTTGTCTCGAGACTGAATGTCTCTGATACAAGCTTGCCTATATTTTGTACTCCCAATTTTTCAGTATTATAATGTCCAGCGTTAATGAAGTTCATACCGATCTCTTCTACTTCGCGAACAACATTTTCTTTGATATCCCCAGTAACAAACGTATCCGCACCTTTTTCGAATGCAATAGAATAATCAATAGAACTTCCTCCTGATATGATGCCTACTTTTTTAACAAATTTATGACCTGCCGCGAGGATATATGAGTTTGTATCGAGGACTTTATCAATATATTTTTTGAAATCTTCAAATTTCATTTTCTGTTTTATCTCCCCAATATACCCTATCTCGCCGTAGTATGGAGAATTCAAACGCTCAATATTCTGAAGTTCCAACAAACGTGCAAGACTGATATTATTGCCTATTTCCGGATGTGCATCAAGAGGAAGATGATAACCGCAAAGATTAATATTATTTTCAAGAATTAGTTTGATCCTTTGTCGAAAAATTCCGATTATGCGTGGTGGATCACCTAATTGATTCTTAAATAAACCATGATGAACAATGATCATATCTGCTTTTTCATCGATTGCTTTTTTAATGAATTGTCTGGAAAGACTTACACCAGTCACGATCTTCGAAATGTTCTCTTTGCCTTCGATCTGAAGTCCATTGTAACAATAATCGTTGAAGGTATCGGCTTTCAAATACTCATTACAAAATTCTACTATTTCATTTCTTTTTACCATTTATTACCTCTACGAACTTTTGATCATTGCATAAGCATTGTGATTATGAATGGATTCGATGCTCTCTGCTTCGATAGAGAACTTTGATATCCTTGAATCGTTTTTCAAAGTAATCGCTATCTCACGCGCAATGTCTTCAACAAATTTTGGATTATCATAGCTTTTCTCTGTTACATATTTTTCATCTGGTCTTTTGAGAAGTGAATATATCTGGCAGCTAGCAGAATTTTCGATGATCTCTATTAATTCTTCCAACCACACAAAGTCGTTGTACACAATATTAACTGTCACGTATGCTCGTTGATTATGTGCACCATACCGGCTAATTTCTTTTGAGCAAGGGCATAGAGAAAGCACAGGTACTGTTGCATACATTTCAAAAATAAATTCTTTACCCAAACTGGCATTGAAACCGCATTGATATGACGAAAGTGATTCTTCTTTTGTTACGGGTGCAGCTTTTTTTATGAAATAAGGAAATTCCATCTCAAGATAAGAAACGTCCGCATTCAGCTTCATCTTCATTTCTGCAAGAAGTTTTTCTAGATTATCAATGATAGTTTCTCTATGATAATGATGAAGTATCTCTACGAATCTGCTCATATGCGTACCGCGAAAATCATGAGGTAGCTCAACATACATATTGATATCTGCCACAGAATTCTGCGTTCCGTTTGTCCTATCTTGTAGAACGATTGGATATTGCAGTCCTTTGACACCGACTTTATTGATTGGAATTTTCCTTGTGTCTTTTTGATTCTGAATATCATTAAGTTTCATTGAATATCCTTTCTGAACTGCGCAGTTGAATCTATAAGAGTAAATTTATATTTGTCAAAATTATTCGAAAAAACATAGCAAAGTTCCCCATTATTTTCAAATACAATGAGCGCTTCGATATCATTCTTATGATTTACAAGTTTGATCGCTTTTTCAGGTCCCATAACAAAAAGTGCAGTACATAACGCATCTGCAATTGTAGTATTTGGCGCTATGACTGTAACGCTTATAGAATTGTATGAGGGGAATCCGGTTTGTGGATCAATGATATGATGAATACGTTTCCCGTCTTTCATGAAGAATTGTTCATAATCTCCTGATGTGACCACTGCTATATCTCTTACTTCTACCGAACCAAACAGTGCCGATGGATTTCTGGGATGTTGGATACCTACCTTCCAAACATCCGTCTCGGGATTTTGCATAACAAAAAGGTCGCCGCCCGCATTTATTGCTGAATTAGTAATGCCTTTCTCTTTTAGATAAGCAACTGCTTTATCAACAATAAATCCTTTTGCAATACCACCAAGATCGATGAAAATCGTCGGATCATCTTTGAAGAGTTCACTGTCAATGCAAGATATTTTCTTATAACCAACATAAACAAGAGCAGAATCTATCTCAGCTTGAGTAGGCATGACCTCATCAACAAAATCATACAGATTAATGATCTTCCCTACTGTAATATCAAAGGCACCTTCGGTTTCATTGCTGATCTGGTTTGAAATTGTCAGTATGTCCTGCATATCTTCAGAAATGAGAATCGAATTCTCACTATTATTTATTCTGTTAGTTTCACTTTTTGGATAGGTCAAGGAAAACTGCTTTTCATAAATTTGAATTATAGAAAACACAGAATCAATTATTTCTCTATTTTGTCTATTTTTTCCCTGAATATCAATGGTAACAAAGGTGCCAAGTGCAAGGCGGGTTTCCTTGAGAGGTTTGCTTTTCTCGTGTGAGATCCTCACATAAATAACTAAGAGAAGTATTATGAGAAATCCGATTTGAATGATTTTTCTTTTCATGATCAAAGAAGAGAAAGCACAAAGCCATGACATCCTATCATAATCTTTGTGCTTTTATATACTTTTGATTTTTATTTAATTAATCCTAACCAATCACCAAGAAGAAATTGTATTCGTCCAATTAATAATGAGATTCGCGCCATCACAGTGTAGCCGAAGGAGGCACCGAATCCGACCATCATGAACCAGATACCAATGGAAGTGAATTTTCCGTAAAATCCTTCATGGGCTTTGGAAAAGAAGAAATACAAAAGAATGCTTATCGTTCCAACAAATATCAAAATGATATTGATATTGTCGAGAGGAAGCATCATTGACCTCATTTGCACCAACACATTTGCATGCATACCCATAGGAACAAACATACCTACCATACCCATGCCAAACGCAATGGGATAGCGGCTGACCCAGCTAAATTTTGAAGAAAATCTGAACCAATACATGATACCAATGATAAAGGGTATGATAAGAATGTATTCCTTTTTGAGGAACAAAGGTTCGTATGCGTACGGAATAAAGGCATTATAGTAAGTAAAAGGAATAAAATAACCCATCGAAACGCCTACGAAGAGGTGCTCTGCAAATTTGTAGAAGGGATTATCCTTATACAAGAAAGAGAACATACAGAGTGTTAAAAATGCAGCAATCCAGATCCCAATAGTTTCAGTCATGTTTACTCCTTATTTCACATACTTTTTTTCTGTGCACGTCTATCGAGGAAGTAGCCAATGTTACCAAGAATAATGAAGAAAATGATGAGAACGTGAACAATTGCCTGTGCATCCATGCCGATACGGGCTTTATTATATTTATAGAGTTTTGCTAATTCCGGCAGCTCTTCATATTGAGCTTCGACCCATGCCATATTACGCGCATTTTTCTTACTGAACTCAGTACCGTTCATCGCGAAGACATCAACAAGCTGTTCATATTCGGCAGCGCCTTTCAGTCCGCCAAGACTACCAACGAACTGACCTGTCTGCAGAAAAGGATACACATCAGCAGCCATAACTGCAGTAAGACCAACTGCGACATCAACGCCAAACTTTGCGCGTGCATAGGTTACCCAGAATTGACCCATCGAAGAACCTGATATTTCTACGACCACCTGGATGTTGTCATAATTTTTCACATTCTGCATGATGGGAAGATTCTCAAGGGAGAGTCCTTCACTGTTTGTTTCAACAGCTTCTGCGATATCATCACCCATGCCAAGTATAATAGGAAGTTTCGTGCTCCATGGTTTAAAACCGAAGTTACAATAATCAATATTTGCTTCGATGTTTGGATAATCCTCTTTCAATTCAGAAAGAGCCATCTGAATGATAGCTGCTCCCTGCGGAAGGAAGGAGATCGTGAAGACTTTTATATTTCTTTCAAAACAGTGTCTGAGAATTGCCAGATCCATAGGATATAATTCGGGAAGAACACCGGGATCATGAGTAAAGTCCATTAAGATAGCCATATCATCTTTGCCGGCAACGGCATCAATATGACGGTATAGGTTTTCAACCGGTGTGGTCGTATAAGTCTTGAATCCGAGACGAAAAACAAGAGGTAAAACGACTGCGATTAAAAGGATTCCATAGATTATTCTTCTATCAACTTTTTGAATTCTATCTGAAAATTTCATAATACCACCTTAATCCTTTCCGCCAAGATATGAACGCTCGATCCCAAGCATGATCTTTAGGGAAGTTGCAGTCATACCAAGTCCTACACCAAGCGCAATACCACGCTTAGCTGCCAGATTAGGCACATTGAGGATCCATTCTGTAATGTCCGGGATCCAGTGAGTAATTGCCTGACCGATGGAAACTCGTCCCAGCATCACGATTATTGCTGCAACAAGAAGCACAGTCGCCTCGACAGAACGGGCTCGGAATGCTTTATATGCTGCAGACGCTATATAAAATGCAAGGAGAGAAAACATAGTAGCACCAAGTGGGACATTGAAATTTTTGAATATCCACATATATGGAGTACCCTCCTGGATACCCCAGATAAATCCAACCGCAGTGGTTACCACCAACGCTAAAAGTGTAACAATACTGTATCCCCAGTTTGGAGCTTTACGTTTGATCTTATTATAGTGAACATATACAAGACTGAACACACCAAGAACAACAGCAAAAGGACCGATTACTTTTATCCATTTCATGTACCAGTCAAGATAGTCCGAAGAGAGCTTGTTTGGAATAAATACATGAGCCACGAAGAGTAAGCCAAGTATCAAAACTATCATTAAAGGTATTTGTCTTTTCATTATGATACTCCTTTCTATTTAGTCGGAAACCAGTTCATAAAGAACGTAAGGTGAACAGTTGATAAGATAGTTCCTATAACCACAGAAATAACAATAATAAGTTTCATATAGTCTTGCGCTTTTAGGGTACCGAGGATAAGAGGTTGCTTGGAGAGATAGGCGCTTGCTGCATAGAGTTCCTCACCGATAAGTGTATAGTCACATGTTGTGATGAAGAAGGGCAACTGATTGACCGCATCAGTACCTGCGATCTGTATTGCTCCTGTCGCGCTACCTGTTTCTGTCATAAGAAGTGATTCAGCCCAGAACATTCCCATATAGAAGTTCGTTGCAGTTTTTTCACGTATCATTATACCATTCACACCGGCTACAAAAGCGAACTGTGCCTGTGTGATAAAGAATACGCTATTTTTATCGTAAGTATCAGGACGACCGGCTTCATAATGTGCTTCTTTTACTATTTCCTGAGCAATAGGAAGCACTATGAAGTCACGGCATGGAACAAGTATTCTTGTATCATATTCGGCTGCTTTCTTAGCAACTTTACTGAGAATTGCCAATCCTGCAAGAGTAGCAACATCACTGATACCGCTCAATCCGGGAACAAAGAGGATAGGACGACCCATTTCTGTGGCACGCCCGATTGCATTATCGATTTCTTGAATACCAGCAATAGGTCTAATATATAATCTCTTACCTTTTCGTGCTGCTTTGATCATGAAAAACACAAGCGCTGCAAATACAAGCACTGCAGTAAGAGTAATTATCTCATCGTTGTTGAACCAATTCTGTTTTGGTAAGATATATTGTTCACCATTTGGTGCAATATAGACAGGAGTATCAATAAAATGTCCTTGTCCGTCAGTCTTCCTGATATAATATTTGAATGAACGTATATTTGTGCAGTGCGTTTTATAGAGTAATTTCATTCGCTCTTTATCAGATTTAAGCTGATTTGCTTCTTTCACGATTTCAGGTTTATCTTCAATAAAATCTGTATATAAAGCTATACGATTCTCCGTTTCTTCAATCTTTTCAGGGTCAGTTTCAGTTTCCAAATCCTTTTGAAGTTTCGTGATTTCTGCCCTGATCTCTTCATTCTGCTGTTTGAGTTGATCAAGGTAGATTGCTTGAGTGTAGAACGGATATTGATCTTTATAATTTACAATGCTTAAATATGTACTGAAGTAGAGCCGTTTTTCTTCGAGAGAGAAACGCGGTCTTCCGCGGAATTGAACTGTTTCGTAGGAAACTTTATCAACGTATTCACGTTCTCTAAATGAAAGTTCTTTAGCATATCGGTACACATCACTCGTATGGTTTATCTTGTATACCTGGAAGTAATAATCCTGAAATTCTTTCATCTGCTCATTTGGTGGATAGTCGATTACAACCAATTGCAGCACAGGATCAAAGGTGAAGGTATGAGTAATGGCAAAATTTTCCGGTAATGGCTCCTGTCCCTTTTGTTTGCAGACAAAAGTACCCTTGATCTCCATTGGCTGCGTATAATCCCAATTTACTTTGAAATCGAGTTTATTATCGAGCACATATTCTGTTTTTTCTGTTTTTGTTGTATCATTAATGGTAAGGATCAGACGGGTCACTTCGTACATAGAATTTTCACTGATGAAGTAGTTAACTGTCAGTTTGGTAAATGCGTCGTTATAGGTTAACTTAGAAAGACCATAATAGGGATAATCGAAGAAAACCTGTAGCTGATCGCCTTTATCATTTGGTTGGTCTTTTACAGTAAAATAAACAGGAGGTTTGGGCAGGTCTGCTGATTTAATGCTCTCAGCAGGAATCGGTTCGTCTTTTGCAAGCGTTTCCTGATCCTGTCTGTCCTGTTCTCCCATATTGAATCTATACCATTTCATATTTGCAGAATTAAATGCCTCAAATCGTGCTGCAATGGAATCGTAAGGCACTATTGCATTTGTCTGAGGTGTATAAGGATAGGCATCAGGACGTGTATATATCAGATGCTGATCGTCAAATTCATCATAAAGGTAAATATTAAATTGTTTTTGGTCATCTGTAAAAACAGGCAATGACCATTCAAACTGCATTTGCTCTTTATCCGCAACAGCCACTGCATAGAATTCTTTCAGTTTTTCAGGCGGATCATCAGTTGTTTGTCCGCTTGCGATTTCGGATAAAGGAGAAGCAGAACGGTTCATATTAAGTGCCTGAATAGCATAATAATATTCTTTGCCAACAGTAAGCTTTGTCAGGATGTACTTAATCTGCTCAAGTTTCATTCCTGCAAGAATCGTAGATGTGGTGTCAACAGTCCCATCTTCAGTAGTATCAATATCTGTGAACTCCCTCATCTTTGTGTGATACATATATTCTTTATCAGGGATTACAATAAGCATGCGATAGTGATCCATCATAGGACCATAAATTTTCATGTCACGCGGAACCGTTCGGAAGAGAATTTCTGCTCCTTTTGTTCCTTTTTTCTGCCCTTTTTCATGTTTCAACTTAGCACGAGAGGTTGCATCAACGAAAAATGTCCAGCCCTGATCCACATATTTCATAGTATCGGCTGCAACACCCATCTTGGCATCCACAGGAATCTTTCCAATATAGAATAAACTATCAGGAGTATAACCACGATAAATACGATATTCAATTATGCGTTTTTCTTTGGGTAGAGGTTTCCAGCTCAGCATGAGACCTCCACCGTCATCATGAGGAACATTTTCAACTTTCAGATCTTCAACAGCTTCATTATTGGGTACTATTTCCCCAAATGCAGAACTCACAAGTAACAGTGTTAACATCAAAAGCAATAGTCCAAATTTACTACAAACTTTCACTTTTGTTGCTCCTTTCTGAATGTTATTTTATCTTTAATAATACAAATTCTTTTACTTCTTTGGCTAATTAAAATGCTTCTTTTGCATCATCAACAGTTGGTTCAAACCAATCCGCCAGCTGGCGGATAACGAATTTCAACCGCATAATCATTTAGAATTATTAAATTATTTTTCAATTTTGAGAAATCTTGGTCAATTTCTCTGCATAGTTCCATTAAACGAAGCAGATTATGAATTTTAGGGAAAGATTTATCTTGGGAAATCAAATAAGCTTTAAGATATTTTTCGGCAACTTGTTGGCAATGAAAGCAAACTGTATCAGTGGGGATTTGAGGACATCTTAAATTATTTTCAGCATCTAAAAGATCATTTTCAGCTTTATGAATCCATTCTTTAACCAATTCGTTCATACAATACTTTTCCATTTTTTAATACATCGTAAACAAAAGAATTTCTTATATCTTTCCACTTATTTATTTCACTTTTAGAATAAACTATTATATCCATTGCACACGGATATGGAACAAATAACCTATGGACTGCTCTGGCTCTTTTATATCTAGGAAGTTTACTTTCTTTCACCAGCAGCAGGTCTAAGTCACTATCTTCTGTAGGATTCTTATTAGCATAAGAGCCAAAAAGAATTATCTTCTCAGGCCTGTATCCTTTGACGATAATTTTTATAATTTCGTTTATCTGCTTTTGTGTAATCATAAATTTTGTTTTCCAAACTCAAATAAATTCCCAGCTTTATAAATATCGAATTGAACTTTTGAGAATGGTTTGATGTGTATATATGGATTGGAAACCGTCCCATTTTCAAGATCAATAGTGATCTCTTCCCGTTGTGATAATTTTGAAAGATCAATATCCGTAATAGTTAATATTGGCATTCCTGAATTAATAGCATTCCTTTTATAGATCGCACCAAAAGATTCTGCGATGATGGCTTGAATACCAAGAGATGCAAAGCAATCAACCGCCTGCTGACGTGATGAACCTGCACCAAAATTTTTCCCTGCAATAACGATATCACCTTTCTCAGCTTTGGTGGCAAAATCCTTCCATCCTTCCAGATTATCAAAAGTATATTGTCCCATTTTATCGATGTCTGTGATCGCGAGGTATTGGTTGTGAAATATCATATCTGTGTCAATATCATTAACCAGAGCGTTCTGACAGTCGAGTACCAGCCAAATTTTTCCTGTTATTGTACAATATTTTTGCATTATGGATAAAGACGTGACGATCCATTTAAACTGTCAAATTTTTTGCTTATTAAATCCCTTATATGCTTATTTTTGCAGAATTTGTTCATACTAACTAAAAATTGATTGGAGAAAATTTTTTTTTGATTTATTAAAGAGCTCGTCAATATAGTGAACTGAATCCATAAATTCATCCATGGATTGCTCAGGAATAGGAGGACCCGATGCGTTATTCAGAGAGAGAGGATCAATAGCTTTATCGTGCTTATAGATTGTGTAATGCAGGTGTGGACCGGTTGACCAGCCGGTTGAGCCCACATAGCCGATCATTTCTCCTTGACTCACTCGCTTGCCGACATAGAGATTTTTAGCATAGGCACTCAGGTGGCCATAAAGCGTTTTAAAACCATTCGTATGACGGATCATGACGGTATTTCCATAACCTCCATTGTTCCCAGTTGGCGTTGGATGTCCTCCCTTCCAACCCTTGTGAATTACTGTTCCGTCCGCAGAACTAGCCACAGGTGTTCCACGAGGAGCAGCGTAATCCACTCCATTGTGAAGCCATACTTTCTTTGTTATCGGGTGCAGGCGCATTCCAAAATATGAGCTTATGAAAGAGTAATTTAGAGGAGAACGCAGAAATGCTTTTTGGAAGGATTCTCCATCATTTGAGTAATATCCGCGCACATTGCCGCCATTATCATAGTAATAAGCAGTGAGATCAAAGAGTTTCCCCCGATATGAAGCTCCTAAAATATTTCCATATTTGAGAATTTCCCCATCATGACTAAAAGTTTCATATATGATTGAGCACGTATCACCTTCACGGGGATCGATGAAAAAATCAATATCCCACTGGAAAATGTCACTGAAATTCATGACCAATTGCGGGTCTAATCCACCATCTATAAGGGTTTCATATAAAGATGATTTCAATATGGTTGTGAGCAGACGGATGTCTTTTTCAAGCACTAACTCTTCATGAAAAACTTCAAAATTATCAATTGAATCTCTCGCAACAATATATTTATCAATTTTATTTGGTGAATACTCTATTATTTGAACTACACCGAGAGTATCGATTTTAAGATGGAAATTATCATTTGGATGTGAGTAGCGTAGATCATAAAGTGTGTTAAGCTCTTTTGTAATTTTATATGCATCCCGATAGGATACATCATTATCAAGAAGAATGGAATAGAGCGATTTCCCACTCTTGAGTTTTCCATACACATGATCATAAGGATCAGGCGGTTCAATTTCTATGAGCTGTTCATGATGCGTACATGAAATCAGAATTATGACCAGTATTATCAATAAAAACAGGTTCTTCATATTTTATCAACTGAAGTTTCGCAGGAAGTGGAAATTACTAAAAATAATCATATTTAACCTTTATGTATATTACTAAATAAATTTCTAAACCCTAATTTCTAATTACAAATAAAATGTCAAAATTATAATGTCAAAGTAATTTTTGCTTCATCTATTAACTTAAGAACTGCTTTTGAAAACATTCTCACCAAATTTTGCAGTTCTCTCGTCTAAATCGAATCTCTTTTTATTTGTCATTTGTCATTTGAAATTTCATTAGAAATTAGATATTTAGAATTAGTTATTCAAGCTCCAAAGGATGGGAATTACTTAATATAATCATATTTAACCTTTAATAATATATTCTTTGAATTTTAAGTTAGACTTAAATTAATTTCTAACCCCTAATTTCTAATTACAAATAAAATGTCAAAACTTAAATGTCAAAGTAATTTTTTCTTCCTTGATTTTATTACAATTGATTAGAAAATTGAATTATGTTCATTGGCTTCTCTCCTCTAAATCGAATCTCTTTTTATTTGCCATTTGTAATTTGAACTTTCATTAGAAATTAGATATTTGTAATTAGTTATTCAAGTTTCATAGGAATGAAAATTACTTAAAAAAATCATATTTAACCTTTTATAATATTTCCTGCTAAACTTGAGTTATTTATAGCTCTCCTTTTAATGCAGCAAGTGCAGCAGTGACAGGGCTTGCCAGATAGGTATCTCCATCACCCTGCTTGCCTTTGAAATTTCTGTTTGAGGTTGAAATTTGTACTTCACCTTTGCCAGTCATGCCGATCTGTCCTGATGCACAGCCACCGCATCCGGGATTTGACACAATTGCTCCAGCGTTGAAAAGAATATCGATCAAGCCCTCGTGAAGCATCTGACCATAAGTCTCTCTTGTGGCAGGAACTACCCTAAGCATTACGCCTTCTGCAACATGATTATCTTTCATAATATCAGCAAGATATCGCATATCTTCAATCCGGCCATTAGTACATGATCCGACAAAGATTGAGCCGACTTTTAATCCTTTGAGTTCAGATACATCTTTGACATTATCGGGTTTTGGTGGACAGGCAATCTGAGGTTGCAGCCCTGATACATCTATCTCAATTTTTTCTGAATATTGGGCATCTTCATCAGCAACAATGAATTTCTGATCCTCGCCTGTTCGCTCTTTCAGCCATTGAGTTACTTGAGCATTTTGCTCTGGGAATGCAACAATGCCGCCCATTTCCGTCATCATGCTGCACAAAGTGATATAATCTGTAAAGGTCAGATACTGTAAGCATTCGCCATAATACTCGATACACTTTCCGAGAGCTCCTTTACTTCCGATTTTTTTTAGGATGAAGAGCACAAGATCCTTACCTGTTGCAGGATATGAAAATGTACCTTTCAGATTGACTTTTATAGTTTCTGGAACTTCAAACCATGTTTTTCCGGTTCGAAATCCAAATGCTATGTCCTGGTCCCCCATTCCCTGTCCAAAAGCATTCACTGCTCCAAGAATGTTGAAGTGGCTGTCAGTTCCGACAAGCGTTCTGCCCGGTCGTGCAAATCCTTTTTCCATGAGAATGTGTGTGCCAATACCTGCATCCACATCATAGACTTTGAGTCCATTTTTATGAGCAAAATCACGGCAAATCTGCTGATTGTTTGCATAAGGAATAGTCTTTGCAGGAGCAACAGTATCAAAGGTGAAAAAGACATTTTTTTTATCAGGTAGTTCTGCATCGGGATAATGCTTTTCTATATTTTTAACCACATTTGTTCCGCCAAAATCACGTGCAGTACGGAAATCAAGCTTCATCCATACGATTTTTCCTGCCGATACCTCTTCGTCGGAATGGAGCTGAATTATTTTTTCAATAATTGTTTTTCCCATAATGATCCTAAGAAATTTCTTCTAACTCGACAGTAAAATGTCTGAGCAATTTTGGTTGATAAGTTATACGTAATCCCTTAAGCATATGCCTGTTATCCATAACTTTTTTCACTGTTTGAACAACAAAATCGAGGTGTGATCTTGTATACACACGACGAGGAATTGCGAGCCGTACGAGTTCGAGCTCGGGGTAGATAGTTTTACCGGTTTTTTCGTCAATATATGCAAACATAAGACCGCCGATCTCTGCACTGCGAATGCCACCTTCGATATACAACGATATAGAAAGAGCTTGTCCTGGAAAAAATTCTTGAGATATATTCGGAAGGATCGAACGCGCATCGAGATAGATCGCATGACCGCCGGGAGGTTGTACAATTGGAATTCCTTGTTCAAGGAGACTTTCACCAAGATATGCAGTTTGTTCAATTCGATATTTCAGATAATCCTCGTTCAAGCCCTCTTGAAGCCCGATCGCCACAGCTTCAAGATCACGCCCTGACATTCCGCCATAGGTTCTGAAACCTTCTGTTATGATCAGTCGGCTTATCATTCGCTTAGCAAGTTCGCTATCCCTCATTGTGATGAATCCACCGATATTGACTAGCGCATCTTTTTTTGCAGACATTGTCGCACCATCGGCATGAGCGAAGATCTCTTTTGCGATATCTTTCACAGAAGTATTTTCATAACCTTTTTCTCTCAGTTTGATGAAATAGGCATTTTCAGCATAACGGCATGCATCAATAAAGAGTGGCACATTATGATTTTTCCAGAATTTATACACCTGCTTGATATTCTCGAGTGAAACCGGCTGCCCACCACCGCTGTTATTTGTGATAGTGATCATTGCAATAGGAATGTTATCCAATCCAACTTCATCAACCAGTTTTTGAAGTTTGTCAATATCAACATTACCTTTGAACGGAAAAGTGCTTGCAGGATCCAATCCTTCATCTATAACGCAATTTACAGGGATTCCGCCATTGTTACGGATATTGCCTTCCGTTGTATCAAAATGGATATTGCTAGGCACATAATCGCCGGGCTTGAGGATCGTTGAAAAAAGGAGCGCTTCTGCAGCGCGTCCCTGATGTGTTGGTATAACATTTTTATAACCAAAGATATTTTTTATTGATCGCTCAAAGTGCAAATAGCTTCGGCTTCCTGCATAGGATTCATCGCCGCGCATGATACCAGCCCACTGTGAATCGCTCATCGCAGAGGTTCCGCTGTCTGTCAGAAGGTCGATGAAGATATCTTCAGCTATGATATTGAAAAGATTGTATTTTGCCTGCTTGATCTTTTGTATTCTTTGCTCTCTACTCAGCATTTTGATAGGTTCAACCATCTTTATCTTGAACGGTTCGATAGGGTAGTGTGCCATGAATTCTCCTTTATAAATTACTCTTTTGATGCGTTGTTCTCGATGAATTCAATGATCTTTTCTGAAGAAGTACCGGGCGTGAAAATCTCTTTGATACCGAGGGATTTAAGGTAAGGAATATCATCATCAGGTATGACGCCTCCGGCAAAAACAGTTATATCTTCTGCATCTTCCTTTTTGAGGATATCCATTACCTTTTTGAAAAGCACATTATGAGCTCCTGAGAGAATGCTCATTCCGAGAAAATCCACGTCTTCTTGTATGGCAGATGCAACGATTTGTTCAGGTGTTTGGCGAATGCCTGTATAGATAATTTCATAACCAGCATCTCGAAGAGCACGGGCAACGAATTTTGCTCCTCTGTCATGCCCGTCAAGACCGGGTTTTGCAATTAATATTCTGATCTTCTTTTCCATCTTTCTCCTAAGGATTATTTAGCCACAAAAACACACAAAATTTCACAAAAGTATTAAAAAACTTTATGATTTTTAGTCAAATCATAATTACTACTCTACCAGTTACCACTCACCACCTTTACAGCACTAATTGTTCGTTATATTCACCGAATTCTTCACGTAACACATTACAAATTTCACCGAGTGTTGCATAGGTTTTTACTGCTTCAAGAAATACAGGCAAAAGGTTCTCTTCTGTACGTGATATCTCGCGAATTTTTTCAAGATTTTCATGCACTTTTTTCATATCTCGATCAGCTTTTACTTTATGTAATTTTTCTACCTGAAGCAGCTCAACTTTTTCGTCAACTTTCAGTAGATTTTTCGGTTTTTCCCCTTTTGTTATGAACTTATTTAGTCCGACAATAATACGCTCATTTCTCTCAATCTGTTTTTGATATTTATAAGCACTATCCTGGATTTGTTTTTGTACATATCCTTTTTCAATTGCCTCTACCATACCACCAAGATCATCAATTCGCTGAATGTATTCCTCTGCCTGCTTTTCAATATCTCCAGTCATTTTTTCAACAAAATAAGAGCCGGCAAGAGGGTCAGCTGTATTTGTGACACCGCTTTCATATCCAAGTATTTGCTGCGTACGCAGTGCTATTCTCACAGAATCCTCTGTAGGAAGTGCAAGGGCTTCATCACGTGAATTTGTATGTAGGGATTGAGTGCCGCCAAGAACAGCGGCAAGAGCTTGAATTGTTACTCTGGATATATTATTGTCCGGTTGTTGAGCAGTAAGAGTTGATCCAGCAGTTTGTGTGTGAAAACGCAGCATTTGAGATTTCGAACTCTTCGCTTCGAATCGATCTTTCATTATTCGTGCCCATAATCGTCGTGCAGCACGGAATTTAGCAACCTCTTCAAAAAGGTCATTATGGGCATTGAAAAAGAAGGAAATACGGGGTGCAAAATTGTCAACTTCCAACCCTGTATCTATAGCTGCCTGTACGTATGCAATGCCATCAGCAAGGGTGAATGCAATCTCTTCTGCAGCAGTTGAGCCGGCTTCTCTAATATGATAGCCGGAAACAGAGATGGTATTCCAGTAAGGCACATTCTTTGAACAATACTCAAATATATTAGTGATGAGTCTCATCGAAGGTTTGGGAGGAAATATGTAAGTACCTCGTGCAATATATTCTTTGAGGATATCATTCTGGATCGTGCCTGTAAGTTTATCCGGTGTAACACCCTGCTTTTCTGCAACTGCAATGTACATAGCGAGAATGATCGCAGCAGGCGCATTGATGGTCATTGATGTTGATACTTTATCAAGAGGAATGCCGTCAAAAAGAATTTCCATATCTGCGAGTGAATCAATAGCAACTCCGACCTTCCCCACTTCTCCTGCACTCATTGTATCATCAGAATCATATCCTATTTGAGTACAGAGGTCAAAGGCAATAGATAAACCGGTCTGCCCTTGAGATAAGAGATATTTATAACGCCGGTTTGATTCTTCGGCAGTGCCGAATCCTGCATACTGACGCATTGTCCACAGACGCCCCCTGTACATTGTGGGTTGAACTCCGCGTGTATAAGGATAGAGTCCAGGATATCCAATATCTTTATCATAATCAATGTCATTAGTATCTTCAGGTGTATATAAGCGTTCAACTTCCTCTGATGAACCGGTAATAAATTCTTTTTGCCGCTCAGGGTATTTATCTATCAGCTTCTTTACGAGATCTTCATATTGCTTTTTCATGTCTACCTCTAAGTTCCTTAAAAAGCTATTTAAAAAAGACGCTTAAATGACAGTAAAGAAAATCAAAGTGTTTTTGATTATTTGTTACTTTCAGAGAAAAAATATTGATTTAAATAATTGATTCTTTTCATCAAAGCAAGATTTTTTTTATGAAAATTAGCCAGATTATCCAAAGCGAACTTCAGATTCCTACCTTCTTCTTTCAGAATTCTTTCTTTATCTTTTATAAGATGTCGTTCTGTTTTATCTTTGAACTTTTCAACAAAATACATGAAATAGATCATTGAATTATTCTCTTCATTCAGATAATGATACGCAATTGCTATATTGAAATATACTTTGGGATATTGGTTATATTTTATCTCTGTTTTGAATTCATCCAAAGCACTATTCCAATCACCCTTCAGGGAAAGTAAATATCCTTTCCAGAAATGGAGTTGTGGATAGTAGGGAGAATTCTGCTCCAGTCTATTGTAGGTTTGAAGTGCTTTTGCATGCTCATCATGAAGGGTATAGAGCAATCCCTGATGGTATAGCAGATCTGGATTGTTGGGAATGTATTTGTATGCCTTTTCAGCTTCAAGAATTGCGACTGTAAGTAAATTGCTGTCTTTTGATGAAAAATATTTTTCAGACTTTGAGAAATACTCTAAACCTTTTACATTCCGATACTGCTGGAATATGCAGACTAGTAAAACGAGTATGAATAATATTAATATATATTTGCTTACAGATTTTGATTTCTTTTCCGAATCATTCGAATAATTGGCTGATAAAAAACCTGCAAGGATAAAGAAATAGATAAGGATGGGCGGAATCCGCATCGTGATGGAGAATAGATTATGAATAAATAGAAGTATCAGCGAAAATGCAATCGCATTAATGAAAAATTTATTATTTGAATTTTGGTTTCGTTTATATTGTTTAAAAAGTGCTATTAGAAAAACGATAAGTAGCCCAAGCCCCAAAATACCTGTTTCTGTCCAGACCTCAATAAATTCATTGTGGGCATGAGATATTATATCCTCCTGACCGAGCAGTTTATAATCACTAAGCCGATATTGTGGAAATTCTCGCACAAAGGTTCCCAATCCGCTTCCAATTAAACAGTTATTCCTTATATATTCAGCAGTTGCTTTATAGATCCTGGTTCGGAATGTTACAGTTTGAGGTCTGATTGTTTTAAATATAAAAATGGAACTAATTATAAGAATTATTAAAAGTACTGAGGAAATGGCTATGTGCAAGGTTTTATGCTTTTTAATTGAAAACACGAAATTGATGCCGAGAAGTAAAAGAAACAAACTGAGCAAACCACCTCTGGATTGTGTCCACAGCATAAATATAAGAGCAACGACTAAGCTGGCGAGTGCAACATAACGAATCCATTTCTCTCTCGATCTCTTCCATGAAAACACGATAAATCCAATTGTAACAAGTAGATAACTTGCCAGATAATTTGCATTTGCCCAGGTCAATTGCAAACGAGAAAAATTTGAAGAACTGGAAAACTTAGTCTGCAAATATACACCAAACACTATTGAAATAATGAAGCTGAAAAGGAAAGTATTGCTGATGAAAAGTTTTTCTTTGTTATTAATTTGTAATTGAGATATTATGATGAAAAGCAATACATAAGGAAAGAGATAGTACAACTGCTGAAATCCGAAAACAGGAACTGGTTGGAGCAAGGTTCTCAGCAATAAATATACCACATAAATAGCAATGATTATTATTGGAAAAGATAGTTTAATTTTATCATGATCTTTAGAGAATATATAAAATAGAAGTATTGCTAAAATAAGAATTTGTTGAATAATGATCTTTACAGGAAAGAAAAGAAGTTTTTGTGTGGTGAAGAATAAAGGATTTATTAAGATCAAAAGCGCTATCAGGTAAATAAGAGGTTGAATTCTTGAAGAATTTGTATTGTGTATTTTTTTCATAGTACTAATTAAAAAAAAAGCCCCACCCCGAAGAATCAGGATAGGGCTATATTTGTAATCTATTATCTCATAAGGATCATCTTCTTCACTGAAGTGAAGTCATCGGATGATACTTTGTAGAAGTAGATACCATTAGGTGCGGTACCTGGATTCCAGGTTGCCTCACCATTTTCACCCTGAATTGTATTAACAAGCTGACCAAGAACGTTGTATATCTTGATTTGGGCGTTGTTCATAGGTGAACCTTTAATGTTGTAACTAATGGTTGCATTATTTGTTACAGGATTAGGAACAGACTGCTTGAGGTAACTTACTTGGCTGCTCACATCAGGACCGGTTGATACAAATCTATCAACAACAGCTCGCATCATTATATTTTGTGGAACTCCATCATTATAGTCTTGCCATTCTGTTCCGGTATATTGATAACTTCTATTAAATGAAGGACCTTGATCCACTCCGATTGAACTGGCACCTGAGGGTTCAAACCAACCAACATAAAAATCTCCATCCGAAATTTGAATATTATAAATATCTAGTAAGGTGATAATATTCCAACTGTTTTCAATAAGCTGACCAACCGGGACAATAAGAAAAGGATCAAGTAACTGTGTGCCGGGTTCGCCATCAGGACCATCATCATCCCAGACATTCACAATGATATTTTGTGTAACAGAAGTGAGAAAGAATTCTACTTTGATTAATTTTACATAACCAATTCCGGGATCAATGTTTGGAGTTATTCTCACAGCAAGATTTTTACCAGCACCAGCATTATACTCACTTTCAGCGGAACCATCATCATATTTATAACATGTCTCTGTTGCAGTCACCACATAGGCAAGAGCTTGATTTGAATAATCGGAATCCAATCCGTCATATAATGCAGTTACTACATAATAATTGATATCACCGACTACAGACTCTTCATCTGTGAAAGTGGTTATGTTGGGATCGCTAACCGTTCCAATAAACGTATAATCGCCACCATTAGTTAAAGAGTGGTAAACATTATAGCCTTCTAATAAGTCAGCATGAGGATCACGGACAATAACAGTAGCAGCAACATCTGGTGCCCAGCAGACATATTCTGATGATCCTGTCAGATAATTTACTCTTAGGGCGGAATAGTCAGTTACTGGATTCCAAGTACTTCCATCAAATACATAGGAGTGGTGAGGATCACCCCAACTTGGGTGAGTATATGAGCACCAAAAGCCCTGTAACCCGCCATCATTACTGTAATTGGATAATTGAATCCAAATGCTACCACCAACAGGAATAATGATATCTTCATCAGATACATCCACAATCTCGTAATTCCTAACTGTAGGTTCAAGCCCAGTAGTTTCATACAGTATGACTCCTGGTACACCTCCGTTATCATCCAGAATAGCTAGATCTACGGTACCCACAATAGGACTACCAGCTGGTTCAAAAATAATACCTTGAGTATCCCATTCCGTTGGGTCATTCCATCTGGCCATTACAAAACTTGCTTCAGTTATAGGCAACTCATAATCAAAAGGATTCTCAATTTTGGTAGCCATTGGATAATCAACTTGTGCAAAGTTATCAAACCAACCATCATTATACACAATATAATCTATCAAGGTACTATCAGGTTTACCCCATTCTAATTCTACTGAGCTATCAACATTTTCAGCCAGAAGGTTATTGGGAACCGGTCCGACATAATAATTAACATAAACTTCAAAATTATCAATCATAATGCCAATACCGTCAGGAGTATCATCGTCAGTTTCAAAATAAATGCGGAATTTAACATCTAGACCTGCAAAATTATCAATATGACCACCATTAAAACTAGAATAACTTCCAATCGCAGAATTCCAGGTATCAGCTGGCGTGCCCATTATATAACTAGTTCCAGTACCATATGGATTGGTCATATTATAATAGTGTATTCCATCATCTGGCGAGACGAGCCACATCCAGTGATCACCAGTTGCGTCGGGGTCAATAAAATTACCCTTAATCATAAAGTCAGCCCAAATTTCTGCAACAGCTTCTTCTGGAAGATGTATTGTAGGAGATTCAATATAGTCAGAGAGATTGATATCGTAAGATCCTGCTGCGTTTTGGCAAATAAAAGCATGTGTGGGTGATGGAGCATCATCGACTACATCGATGTGCCATATATCTCCTCCTACAGGGACTAAACTACTTGCAACCATATCATCTTCAACTCCGGGATTTGAAAAATCACCAAGTACAATGTTATCTACTATCATTCCAAACAGATCATGGCCGCCATAATCCCAAGTACAAAACGCTGCATCAGAAGCAAAGGCAAAACGTATCATAACAGTATCATCTGCATATGCAGATAAATCAAAACTAGCCGCTATCCAACCTTCTGAGCTACCACCCCATCCATGTACGTTAGGTCCTTCTCCACGGAGTTCAAAGCAAGACATTGACGTGGTATTGTATGCAGGAGATCCTTCAATAACCTGCCAGTTTACCCCACTATCTGTTGAAATACGTACATTACAGCCATCCCAACCCGCGAGTCCTGCAGGTTCCTCAACACAATAATTCAAATCAAATGTAAGATTTAAATCTGAAGCAGTAGAAAGATCAATTTCTGGTGTATCTAATACAAGATACATCATATCAATATAACCTTCAAGTTCTTCATCTCCAGACCACCATGACAATCCAGTACCTTCTGGGGTCCAGAAATCACTAAGATGCCAGTTTTGGGTTGGAATAGAACCATCAACATGAGTCCAACCATTAAGTCCCGATTCAAATTCCTCAGAATATAAAACCTCTACTCCGCGATTTATATTATTTTCTGAGGAACAAGGTGCAATGATAAATTTCTCATTGCGAGCTGCATCATTATCTTCATTTGCTATAGCAAATGAAGATAAAATAAATAAACTAACGATCGTTAATCCAATAAGTTTTTTCATACCGTCTCCTCCGATTTTATAAAATCAGAATTTATTAACATAATTAAAAAAAACCTATCTAAGAAATTAATAAAATTCCCCTTGGGGTATAACTAGCCAATAAGTTATGAGATAAAACTGGCTGTAAGCCTAACTTAGACATTAACATAGCATTTTTTTCTTTTACCATAACCTCATCTTTTTTAAACATAAAGACTTTTTTTATTAACACTTACAATATTTATAATATTATTATTGCTTGTCAAATTTATTAATAGAAAAGTTAGATAAATATTATTAGTGGAAAATAATAATCTTGAAAATCTCATCAATTCTCTTTCCATTAACTATCAATTTATAAAAATATACTCCATTTGATGGAACATCTCCATCCCCATCTCTTCCATCCCAAAAAACCTGATTATATCCAGGATTCAGGATTTGGTTATCAATTGTTTTTATCTTTCTCCCGGCAATCGTAAAAATCTCAATATCAACCGAAGCGTCACCATCAATATAGAAGGTGAAGTATGTGTGATCGTCCATCGGATTTGGATAATTCAACACAGTTCGCACATCAATATTATCAGGACTTTTTATCTTAAATTCAACCTCTTTAAAGGCAACTTCATTTAAGTTATCAAAAACTTCTAATCTTAGTGTGTGAATACCGGCAGGAATTGATTCCAATTGATACTCGATCGAACCTTTTATATAGGAGTCCAGATCATATACAAAATATTCGGTGATGTTATATTCATCTTCATAATCGATAGTTAATAAAATGCGATGACCGGGATAATTGGTAATATTAACACCGTTACTATCAAGGATTTCTATATACACAATAGGTGATGAAGACACATAATCTCCGCTCTTAAAGGCATCATTATCCATCCACATTGTTATCTGCGGAGGTCCGTCATTCTCAGACTCCGCATATCCATTTATGATAAGATTGTGATTATCGGTATCATCACGTTTATTATATCGTATTGCGACATCAATTTCTTCTGGGGAGCTTTTTGAGTAACTCAGGACATGCCCTAACTGCCCACCATATATGTCATCAGGAACAATGAAGTTAAGATCAAAATCATAATTCTGTGTTGAGACTGGTCCTTTGAAAATTGCTTTCCCCTTTTCAACAACAGGTAAGTATAATATTTCCCATTCTTCAGTAGTAGAGTTCCAATGTTCATAGGGATATTCAATTTTATAATCGGTATCGTAAACCACATTAAAAACTTCATTAAATTGATAGCCGGTTGTATCTATTAATCCTTGTAATGCGGCAGTTTGTCGTGCTTTCAGCGAATCAGGAAATTCTTCGGGGATAGTAATATTTCCTCTGAGTGCAGGTAAAGCAGATCGCAATATAGGATCACCAAAGAGCAAATAACCTGGAAAGGCATTCGTAGTCTCAACCTTTGAAATTAAAACTGCTTCCCCAATTCTGATTCTTTCACTTGCACCATTAACAATATGCCCAACTAACCTTGTACAAGGTCCAAGCCCCCCCTTAAGAGTTGATGCAAAAGCTGCTACAGCTCCTCTGCTTTTTGTAGATAAAAATCGTTCAACAGTACATTCCGTAGTATTAGAATAAAAGAATCCTATATCACAGGAGGCAGCAACAAAAAAAATTAACATATCACCATTGTTTAGCTTCCCAATGTCTCTGCTTGCTCTAAAATATTCCTCATCACCCATGACATCATAGCCGCCATGACCAATGTAGTAGAACACTGCTGCACCTTCATTTATCTTTTTTATGATATCTTCATTTGCCTCAGGGCGGTTTTTGAACTCATCAAGAGGATAACGAATTCCATAAACTTCTACTAGCTCAATATTATCTTCAATATCGCGAGCACATTTCTCTGCTTCAACAGTATTTGATATTTCTTTATGACGACCATCTTTAAGAAAATCATCCGCACATAGTATCACACGGTTTCGCCAGTAACTATAATTTGGTTGTGTAATATAATCAACTGTCTTATCTATCATAATTTCCATTTGAGAATTAGTATAACCGGGTAAACGACCTATCATCAATGAGGGTTTTGATATTCCAAAATATACGAAATAGTCATCAGAAACTTTAGTTCCATTTATAAAAGGAAGAATTTTATTTTTCTCTTCAGAGCCCTGTTCATAACCACGAAAGTCAATGGTCCCATCACCAGCAAGCACTACATAAGATAATTTTCTTTCTGGAATTAGGGCATAATAATCAAAGCCGTAATTCAGGAAATATCTCACTGCAACGACGTCGGCCAAACCCCAGGAAAATTCATCATAAATATCATTGATATTCACAACCATCACATTCAAGCCGTCATACTGAATATGAACATCTGCGAGCTCTTTTGATTTTTCCCAAAATTGTTCAGGTGTGATGATAATAGCTTCAGTATTTGCAAGTGTTACTTCATCTCTTAGATATGAACGTATTTCAACTCCATTCAGATACACAAGCGGTTTAAATTTTTCCTCGATAACATCCGGAATAATATATCCCCCATTACTGACAATACAGAATTTTGTGCCAATTGTATCCGAAATTGCGACAAATGAGAGTGAGCTACTTGCATAAACATAATTTGTGATCTTTGAAGCTTGATCAAAATCTCGTATCTGGAATATCTGAAGCTCGTTATTAGAAACATTTGTAACATTCACAGTATATTCGATATTTTCCTGCGGTAGAGAGAGAGCAAGATAATTATCCTCCATTTTTAGATTTTTCGTATAGCTGATCTCGTAATAATCGAAAAAAAGTTTTTGGGTACTGAATGCTGCCTTTACAACCCTTATTGTATTCTTCCCATTATGAAGAAAATCTCCAGTATAGGTAATGTGTGACCCACTCGATGTATATTCAGTTAGCAATTTTTCGTTCACATAGGTTGTAATAGAAAATGAATATGGATGACTATTGAAATTGATAGTAAGTTCCTGCGGTTCATTTGTTTTGAGCTCAGAAACTACGAAATCGAAGTATTTGGTACTTGCACCGCTTCCAGTGAAACTTTGCCAGTACCATTCGATCTCAAGAGGATCAGATCGCACATGTTCTTCTTCAAAATGCTCCGAATAACTATAAGTATTAAGCGTGTCTCGCTTGGTATAATCTCCATATGTATGATTGCTTAGCTTCTTGTTTGAAAGCAAGTCTGTATTATATGTCAGCCAATAAATATTTTCTCCAGTATAAGGGTTATAATACTGCTTATAATTTCCATGGCTATAATCTTCATTCAATGTAAATCCATCTGTCCCTCTCACGTAAAAATATACAGTAAAATCATTATCGTTCTGGCTTACAAAAACAGGGACTTCTTTGAAAGGATACAACGATGAATAGACTGACCGATCTTGAGAATATCCTCCTCCATTAAAAACCTTAATTTCATTTGGAACAAGATTTTCTACATCGATTCCAGCTTGAGATAATTTCTGCTTGTTCAGCTTGCAAATTCCAGTTTCAGTAATAGGTATTTTGAACCACCTGTCTGCATGTGAAAAAGGATTATCCTGCTTTTGAACTCGTTTCTCCGAACTCCAATGTTTAGAAATATCAAAATTGATTATGGTATTTTTAAAAATCTTTTCAAAATTCTTATCGGTAAAAGATTGAAAGGTTTTATTCCCAAATAATGAAAATGACAATTTCAGATTAGTGGTTATTTTGAGAACATTATCATGAACTGTGAATGGTCTGATTATAACCATTACAACTGTTTGTTGCCGCCAGAGATAAGGTTCGGAAACCTCTAACATTTCTTTTAAAATCTCCGGTAAATAAATATCCTCTTTTATCTCATAAACTTGAGTATAAGTATCTTTTTGTGGGTCTTTAATAAATTCTGGGAACGGAGCAACAGGTGCGGTTAGATCAAAAAAACTATCCTCTGATGAAATAATAACTGGCTGCGCATCTCCATTTGTGGGCAGTCCAATCAGAAAAGAATAATATGGAAGATCGATCCTTCCTTCGATCTCTTCACGATTCAAGTCTGGGCATTCAATATATGAGTATCCCTCTCTTTCAAGAATCTGATATTCGGGAAGTGCGAATTCAATTGTAAGATTATCTGTAGTAGATCGTAATACTGTTACTGGTGAGTCTCCGAACAAGGGGTATGCAATAAATATACCCACCAATAGAACGATAACAGATATTCTTTTTTTATCCAAAGTAGGTGCTAATTAGCTTCAAAATTTTTTACAAATTTACTTAACCTTGATTTTTTTCTATCTGCGTTATTTCTGTGTATAACTCCCTTTTTAGCCGCCTTATCAATAAGAGAATGAGCTTGAATCAGCAATGTATCCATTTCTGCTTTATGGGTGGACTTCTTGATCTTCTTTATGATCGTGCTGATACTCTTTTTCACATAGTGATTTCGTTCTCTCTTTTTTTCATCCGAGCGCAATCTTTTTTCACAAGATTTATGACTTGGCATTGAATCTCCTAAAATTTCTAATTTTGAGCAAGAAAATTACCTGATATATTTATTTGTCAAACTTTGCGACACCGAATTATCTCTTCCTTATTAGCCTTGCAAGTAACTTTTTCATCACAAATAAATTGAGCAATGCGATTACGCAGAAGAACAATATTAAGATCAAAATATTTCTCATTCCAAGAATGTTTATCATCCCAGTAAAGAGAGCTGCTACTCCAAAACTCATCAAGGTGAAATTATGAAAGAAAATTTCAAGAAAGATGAGCAATAGTCCAGCGATTATCAAACACAGCCAAATTGCCATATCAAGAATTATTTCTCTTCTTTATCTTTATGCTCTTCAGAACTTTCGCTTTCTTCGCTTCTCGGTTTTCTGATGTATTTACGTTTTATTTTTTTCCTTTTTCCATAATCATAATATCCATATCCATAACTTGAACCAGATCCATAATTATAACCAGATCCATTACGAGATCCCCGACCATGCGAAGTTTTTATGCCAAGCACTGAAAAGAGTTTAGTGAATAGGATAATGATAAAATAAATTAAAAAAAGTGCTGCAGAAATGAAGAGTAAAGAAATCACAAATGTTGTGAGAAAGGACTTGAATGCGCGTTCTGTGACATCTGCGGGAGAAACAATTTTGGAAATGTCTAACTTAGTGTAAATATTCTTGGAAAACTTTTCCTGATCCTGCAACACAGTTTTTAGCGAATCAATTATTCTTTGGATTTTAATTATATTCTGATTGTAATTTTCCTGATCATAAGCTGTGCGAGCGTTTTTGAAACCTTCATCCAAAATTTCTTTTCTTTTCTCATTATCCTTTATTCGTTCTTCGACAGATTCAGTTAATAGCTGATCATCAATTTGGACTAATTCTTCCATTGTTAACTCATCATAATTCCTTAATTTATCAATAATCTGCTTGTACTTATCACGTGGTATCTCAATTAACCAAGTGCTATTGTTTGATGAAAATTTAGAGTATCTTATTTTTAGATCATATTCTAAGACCATATCGGCAATTTCTTGTTTAATTTCTTGCATATTTGGTGAAATATACTGTAATTCAAGTTTTGTATTATATTTTGATTTCTCAAATAATTCAATAGACTCTTTGGGTGAATGCCCCATAATATCTGATGGTTTGAGGAATGCATCAACTATCTTTGATTTGTTAAAAGCGATTATGAAAGATAGTACGATAATACCTAACATAATAAAATTTTTAATTCTTCGGGAAATAGAAAGAGCTGCCATTAATTCTCCTTTGTTATATTGTTTTTGTTGTTTTGTTTATTTCTTTTTTGGATATTATTCCATAGCGTACTGTAGCAATGCTTAGTAAGATCACTCCAATTAATACTGTCAAAATTTTTATATTTATTCCTATAATAAAAAAGTTATTTATAGAATCCAGATCAATAACATAAAGATAAATAGATAAACTGACAAAAATAACTGCAATCTTACCGGGAATATTTGAACTTGGTATTTTATGATGTTTCATTATAAGCTGGTATCCGCCAATCAAAATTGCTAATTCCAGCCCGATAATGCTGTAAAATGCCCAAGAAGGAAAATCGCGATACACATAAAGATGTATCAGGATTGAGACTGTGAATATCTTATCTACAATAGGATCAAGTATTTTTCCTACAGTAGTGGATTGGTGTAAAACTTTTGCAAGAAAACCATCCAGAGTGTCGGTGAAACCTGCAACCAAAATCAAGATAAATGCCTGAATATTTTGACCATTATTAAGTGATATGAGCACAAAAGGTAAAATCAGCAGTCGAATTAAAGTTACAATATTTGGAATTGTAATCACGGTTTTTGGATCGAAATCCGCTCTTGCAAAGCCGTCTTTTTTTGTGTACATTAGTCTATGAATTTTTCCCTTACGATTCTGGAAAAAGTTTTGTCAGGAAGCTTAATAAATTTGGAAGTATACGATGATTTCTCAATTGCAATTTGCTCATATTTTTTCATTGTATCAATATTTTCACCATCAATAGCAACATAGATTTTTTCGTTACCTTTTGTATATTGAATTGAGAGCTTTTTATCGGCAGAAAAAATAAAGGGTTTTACAAATTGATTATGTGGATTGATCGGCGTGAGTAAGAGTACATTTGTATTGGGGAAAACGATCGAACCACCTGCAGATATATTGTAACCAGTCGATCCTGTCGGAGTAGAAACGATAATCCCGTCAGCTTCAATATCAAAGAGGTATTCATTGTCATCTAAAATTTTAAAGGTGAGCATTTTAGGATATTTACCCTTGTAGAGAACGCAATCATTCAAAGCAAAATTCTTTTTCCCAGAATTTGATACCGTGATGCATTCAATGACCATTCTTTCTTCAATCTCATACGCGCCTTTTTGAATTTCTGAAAAAACCGGTTCGAACTCATGCTTCTCACATTCAGAAAGAAAACCGAGCTTACCATGATTGAACCCAAGAAGTGGAATATTCTCTTTTAGAACTAATTTTGAAGCAAGAAGAATTGTTCCGTCACCGCCAAGTACAATAAGCAGCTCAATGTTCTCTTTGGTAAAATCTTTCACATAGGAAATTCCCTGTAATCCTTTTCTTTTTTGACTTTCCAAAAGGGAAGTAATATATCCATTTTTCTGAAGAAATTCCACGCGTTCTTTCAGCTTTTGAATACTTTTAAATAACTTTGGATTATAGAAGATTCCAATTCTTTTCATAGAGGGAGAAAAAGTAATTTTTGCCAATATATGTCAACAAAAATGGAATTTTGTGGCTAAAAAGGAATCATAGATGAGCCACGAAAACACAAAAAACACACCAAAAAAATATTACCTGTTAATATGATAAGTAATGAGAATAATTTTTGTGTCCTTTTGTGTTATTTTGTGGCTAATTAGAATTTTTTGTTAAAAGATTGACAGCTCAAACGAGCACTTCGGAATATATCAACCTAAATTGCAAAATATGATAATTTTAATGGAGGATTAGTCCTAATTGGTAAGGCAGCGGTCTTGAAAACCGCCGGGCTCTGCCCTTGGGGGTTCGAGTCCCTCATCCTCCGCCATTTTGTTCTTTTTGGAGAGGTGACCGAGGTGGCTTAAGGTGCGCGCCTGCTAAGCGTGTGTAGGAGTAACATCTTACCCAGGGTTCGAATCCCTGCCTCTCCGCCATTTATAGAAATGTGGGTCGTCGCCAAGTGGCAAGGCACAGGGTTTTGGTCCCTGCATTCGGAGGTTCGAATCCTCCCGACCCAGCCATTTTTTTAATCTTGGGGTGTCGTCTAATGGCAAGACAGCAGACTCTGGATCTGCCTATTGGGGTTCGAATCCCTGCACCCCAGCCATTTTCCCTTATTTCAGGAGCTGATGATAACAAAAAAAAACTATTTCCCCTTCGGGTATATCTTGCCTGCCTTTCTGATAGTATTCGCTTTCCGTCTCATACCAATAATACTCTCCTTCATCATCAGCTTCTTTAAATGGACAATTCACGGTCCAGAGAAATTTATTGGCTTCCAAAACTACATTAAACTTTTCCAGGATCCCGTATTCTGGCAATCCCTGCTTAATACCTTTTACCTTGTGGTTATTGTCGTACCGATAACTCTTATCTTGTCTCTTTTCTTTGCAAATCTACTTAATAGAACAAAAAAACTATCAGGACTTTTCAGAACAACTTATTTCGTACCCACGGTTACTTCCCTTGTTGCTATATCAATTGTCTGGAAACTGATATTTTCACCTCATGGCGGACTGATGAACCACGTGCTCGGTTTCTTCAGCATACATGGTTTGAACTGGCTTTCTGAGCCAAGAGGTATTTTCACACTTCTCTTTGGCGCAATGGGCATCAATATACCCAACGCATTGGGTGGACCTTCACTCGCTCTTTTTGCAATAATCATTGTCAGCATCTGGAGGAGTCTCGGGTACAATACGATCATCTATCTTGCAGGACTCCAGAATATTCCGGAAGTATATTACGAAGCTGCAGAGATCGATGGTGCAAGTAAGTGGAAACAATTTTTAAATATCACCGTTCCCCTTATTTCTCCGACAACTTTTTATGTTCTTCTCATGACAACCATCACAACTTTCCAGGTATTCTCCCAGGTCTATTTAATGACAGGACCGCCAATTGGAGGTCCACTCGGGACGACAAAGGTGATCGTGTACTACATATTTGAAACAGGTTTTGGTGAGTCTCAAAATCTCAGTTATGCAAGCGCAATTGCTTTAGTGCTATTTTTCATTATCCTTGGACTGACCATGCTCCAAAAAAGACTTGAAAAGAAGGTGCAGTACTAATGCTCAAAAGATATTTCGGCAAAGGTTTCTCTTATTTTATGCTCATTTTCTGCGGGTTGATCATGGTTGTGCCTTTTATCTGGATGGTTTCCACTTCCATAAAATCCCAAACTGCGATCAACAAAGGAAGTGTGGGCTTTATCCCTATTGAGTTTGTGAATTATTATGCTCATGATGGGGAAAAAGAGCTTTGTGAAATCGTAGATCAAGAGGGAGATCAAACGGTAATCAACATCTATGACAAGGATGGAAAAACCTTCAAAGAATCCTATGTGAAAGTTCCTGCGGAAAGTATTAAATCGTCAAAAAAACTGAAGTTTCACTGGGATAATTACATAGAAGCTTTTACAAAAGTACCTTTTGGCAGGTATATTCTTAATACGCTTTTTGTGTCTTTTTCTGTACTGATCGGTGTGCTCATCACGTCATGTCTTGCTGCATATGCTTTTGCACGTATGCGGTTCAAAGGACGAGATTTCATTTTCTACCTATTCATCAGCATGATGATGGTTCCTCAACCGATATATCTTATTCCATCATACTTCCTGCTTACAAAACTCGGATGGATAAACACTTACCAGGCACTCATTATACCCTGGATCGCAAATATATTCAGTATTTTCCTATTACGTCAGCAGTTTAAGACAATTCCACAAGACCTCTTTGATGCAGCGGTCATAGACGGATGTTCCCAGTTTGCGATTCTCTGGAGGATTGTCTTGCCAATCTCGAAACCAATTCTTGCGACAACTGCAATTTTCTCTCTTATCGGTAGCTGGAACAGCTTTATGTGGCCTCTCGTAATGACCAGCAGTGATAATCTGCGTGTATTGCAAGTCGGACTTTCCTATTTTGCGCAGGAGGCATCTTCAAGCACCGCACTCCTTATGTCTGCCTCAACTTTCTCCATTGCTCCGCTTCTCATTCTATTCCTTTTTGCACAACGACAGATCATTTCCAGCTTCATCTCAAGCGGCCTGAAAGGTTAAAAACTTTACAAACCTTTCCTTCATAAAAAAATTATATCTATGATTACTCACAAAAATATTCTTATTACAGATATTGGAAGCACAACCACAAAAGCGGTTCTTTTTCAAAAGGATTCTGATTCCTACAAACTCATTGCATTAAAGAATGTCGGCACTACTGTTGAGCGTCCACAAGAAGATGTTAAGATTGGAATTTTCGATTCTATACAACAGCTTGAAAAAATTTCAGGAATGCAATTGCTTGAAAAAAATTCTACCGCAGAAAATCTTCATTTCAATAAAGACACGCTCTATCTCACCACAAGCAGCGCAGGCGGTGGATTGCAGATCCTTGTTTTCGGACTCACGCTCTTTGATTCTGCCAGTAGCGCAAAACGTGCTGCGTACGGCTCCGGCGGAGTGATCCTGGACACTTTTGCGATCAATGATAATCGAACTCCTGTTGAGAAAATGCAGCTAATCCGTCTGCTGCGACCTGATATTATTTTGTTCTCCGGAGGCACAGATGGTGGAAATATCAGCAGTATTGTTCGCATGGGTGAGTTGCTATCTCTTGCTCATCCAAAGCCAAAATTCGGATATAAAACAAAGATCCCGCTTGTGTATGCCGGAAATAAAGAGGCACAATCATTCATACGATCACTCTTCTCCGATAAATTCCAACTCTATATAGTTCCAAATATTCGTCCAACTCTGCAGGATGAAAATCTTCCACCTGCCCAGGAAAAGATCCATCAGCTTTTTATGGATAATGTCATGGAACAGGCGCCGGGTTATGGTGCATTGAAAAAAATCGTTGCAGACGATATAATCCCCACTCCTTCAGGAGTTATAAATGCACTTCGGCTTGTGAGTAAAGAGATGGGGAAAAATATCATTTCTGTAGATATTGGAGGTGCAACGACCGATGTTTTCTCAAACATAATGGGCAAGTATTATCGCACGGTAAGCGCCAATTATGGGATGAGTTACAGTATTTCAAACGTAATGAAGGATACTACTTTTGAGAGAATTCAAAGGTGGCTGCCAGCGGCTATAGACGAGCATTACATAAGAAATTATATCGCAAATAAAATGCTCTACCCGCTTTACATTCCTAAGAATGATACTCAGGTTGCCATCGAACACGCAGTAGCACGTGAAGCAACACGAATGTCCAAAAAACATCATATGAAAATGCATTTTAACACTGAAAAGATCGGCTTCCTCGACAGATTGAAACACATGGAACTTGATAAATTTCTGGAATGCTTTTATGTGGAAAAACTGCATGAAAAACGCTCCTTTCACATGAAGGACATCAGCATTATGATAGGCGCTGGAGGTGTGCTGTCAAATGCTCCTTCGAACAAACATGCTCTGCTTACTATTTGTGACGGATTGAAACCCGAAGGAGTTACTGAAATATGGCGTGATAACCATTTTATTTCACCTCACTTAGGAAAATTGAGTGAAGTGGACAGCGAACTTGCATCGGAACTTCTTCAAAAAGAGTGTTATCAAAAGATCGGCATCTTCATACGCCCAATCTGTAAAAACATGAAGACAGATCAGAAAGTTATGGAAATTATAATGGGAGATGAATCTCATACAATATTATCAAATACAATAAAATATTTTCCAAATGAAAGTAAAGCTGCTCATAAAATATCTTTTAAACTAGAAAAGGGCTTCTCTTTTGGAAATGGCGAGCACGAATTCGCACTTGAGACCGAGCTACCAATTTTAATTGATACCCGTTTTAAAGATAATACTTCATTTGATCAGTATAATAAGGAACTGAAACTCTTCAATGTGGAAAAAACTGAAACCGATCTCGAGAAATGTTTCTCATCTTATCTTGAAAACAAAAAAATCGAAGAAGGTACTTTCACGATCAAGAGAGAGCTCCCCTATTCCGGTGAAATATTCGTAACTAAAAATGAAGGAGTTAAACCCTTCACACTTATAGGTGAAAATAAATATGCGCCTCCCAAAATTTATGTGCTTTCGCTCTTCACTATGGATTATCTCGATCTAAATCCTGAGCTTATGGAAAAGAGTATGCTTGTGAAAGAAGGTGATTCTGTAAAATTCAATCAGAAAATAATCGAGATTCCTGACAGAGGTATGATGTCTGCTTTTTCAGGCAAGAGCAGCGAATACCGAACACCTGTTCGCGGTAAGATCGAGCATATAAATTTTGATGCGGGCACTATCATTCTGCGGGAAATCCAGGATTATTCAACGAAACCGCTTACTGTAAATATTGCAAAAGAACTCAAGATCACCCCAAAGCACATCAAAGGATATCTCAAAAAACGTGAAGGCGATTTTGTGGAGACTTACGAACCGCTTGCATCACGCCTTGAGAGGGATTTCAGCAAAGTCATACCTTCGCCTGCAACTGGCGTCATCACTGCAATTGATACAGAAAAGGGCACAGTTACCATTCAATACAAAAATGAACCCTACCGAGTATTTGCAAACGTGTGCGGAAAAGTCATTGATGTTGAGGAAAACCTTTCTGCAACGATTCAATATAAAGGAAGCAAGCTAAACGGCATTATTGGATTTGGCGGAGAAAAGACAAGCGGAATGCTTATCATCAATGAATCTCATCTTGAAAATGATGCGAAATATCAGGATAAAATACTTGTGTGCTTAGAGAAAATTTCATATGATTTCTTAAAAGATTGTGCTGAACATGATGTTGCAGGTATCATTGCGCCATCAATAGACAACAAAGACCTTGTGGAATTTCTCGGTGAAGAGATCGGAGTAGCGCTCACAGGCAATGAAAACATACCATTTCCGATAATATTGACAGAAGGATTTGGCAATTTCAGAATGAATGCCGTCTTTGAAACCTTCTTCAAAGAACAGCAACATAAAAAAATATATATGAATGGTCACACCCAGATCCGTGCTGGTGTTGTTCGACCTCAAATGATAATTTTTGAATGACATGAGAACATTACATATTATCGTAACAGGCATTGTGCAAGGTGTTTCCTTCCGCTATTTCGCTGCATATAATGCACGGCAATTCGGTATTCACGGTTATGTAAAAAATCTTTATAATGGAGAAGTCGAGATCATAGCACAAAGCGAAACACAAAATCTGCAACCCTTTTTAGAAAAGATCAAATTAGGACCCCCGGCAGCACGCATAGACGATATCAAGATCGAAGAAGACCCGGAACAAACTGAATATGATTCCTTCGAGATCACTTACTAAACTTTTCATACTTTTTTTGTGTGCATCTCTTTTAGGATTCTCACCAAATCCCAAATATATTACCGAATCCGATGAATACCATATAGTGAAGAAGGGTGATACACTCTACTCGATCGCAAAGAAATACAATTCAACTGTCGATGCGCTCAAAAGAATAAACAATCTTCCCTCGGATAAAATACTTATCGGGCAAAAAATTTATCTCCAGAGCAAAGAGCATCCCCAGCAGTATTATGTGACAAAACGGGATATTCCTTCTAATGGCTATCATGTGATTCAAAAGGGAGAGACGCTTTACCGGCTTTCTAAAATATATGATATTCCAATCGAGCGATTGATGGAGCTAAATCATCTTACTTCTTACACGATAAAAGCCGGCGAGAAATTACTATTAAAGGGCGAGCCCGGACTGACTACTCAAGTGCAGGAATATGAACCGAAAAAAATCGAACAGCCAAAGCCAACTCAAACAAAAACAGAAACGAAAAAAGAACCAACAAAGCAGATAAAAAAGCAGAAATATCATGTTGTAAAAAAAGGTGAAACGCTTTACAGGATCGCTTCTACGTACGGATTATCTATTTATGAATTGAAAAACTACAATAGTTTGAGTTCAAGTAATATTTTTGTGGGACAGAAGCTCTATCTGGAAACTCAGTCCAAAAATGACAATACAAAATATACGATCCCAAAACCGCTTATAAAGAAATCAGAATTTCAGAAATACGGCATCATCTGGCCCTGCACAGGACAGATAACCTCGGGATTCGGCACACGTGACGGCAAACCGCATAAAGGACTCGATATTGCCTGCCCGGAAGGCACACCGCTGAAGGCAGTACTCGATGGCGAGGTTGCCTATTCCGGCAAGCAGCGCGGTTACGGCAATGTGATCATTCTCAAGCATGACAACAGCATTATGACCGTGTATGCACACAACCAGGAAAATCTCGTGCATAAGGATGATAAAGTAAAAAAGGGAGAGATTATCGGAAAAGTTGGCTTGACCGGCAACACGACCGGCGCACATGTGCATTTTGAAGTCCGGCTCGATGGACGCGCCTACGATCCGTTACAGTTTTTGCCTTAAGTTTACAGAAAATATTGAGCGTTTTTCGGGGACGCCAAAGACAAACTGACCAGCCCTACTGCCGACACGCTTGTTAGGTGTAATTTCATAATTCAATCTTTAAGACTTTATTCAACATCTCAATCCAATTATCATCAGGAAATATCGAAATCAATTCAATGTCACTATTCCTAGCGATTATTGTTTTTATTTCTACTTTTTTTGCGTAATTTTCATCTTGCATTAAACCAAAGTATTCTATAAAAATTCGTTTAGATTCAATTATAATTTCCCAGTCTGTTCTCATTTTAGAGCCTGGATAATTAACTTCTTTATTATGTGCTATTTGTTGCTCAAATAGATAATCATCAATTTCTTTTTCCATTTTTGAAAGACATACGTGTCCATCTTTTGCGAGAATCATTGTGCCAAATGTTAATTTGCGGCTGTCGTTAGTAAGTATTTTAGAATGGACTAAAGCTGAGAAAAAACTTCCAAAATCATTTTTATAACCGTTAGGAGTTGGCATAAGTTTAAAAAGTTTAATGAGTTGAATTAAATAACCACGCTCTTTTTTCTCATAAAATAAGGAATCAAAATTTTGAGTAGGAATTTTACCAATGAGTTTAAAAAGTTCAAATAATCTTGATAATTTAAGGTTTTTTGAGCCTTGTTTGTGATTTCTAAAAACTTTGTGAAAACATCTTGGACAAATATTAAGGAAAAGATTTGGATAACAAAAATCAACGAAAATATTTCCAAATGAATCATATGTAAACAGTTCTTTTTCAATTGTAAATTTTTTATTGCAAAATTCGCAATTTCTTTCTTCAGATTTTTTTTGCATTAATTGAGATACTTTGTTTTCAATATTGTTATCCCAGAATTTGCTATATCTTTGCACAATGTAATTACAATCCCTACAAAATTTTGGTGGTAATCCACATTGATTTATTAGGGTTGGATGACAATGAATTAATGGGAAGTTTTTTTTGCAAATTGAGCAATTATACATTTTATTAGATTCTTCAATATTAGATTTTATCCAAAACTCTCTTGTTTCGGTAATCTCAAATGCTCTATTTGCAATATAGTATTCATAATAACGTGCATCATTAAACATATCAGAACCGCATAACTTATCAATATCTATTATGATGTTATCTGCAAATGCAGTAAAAAAAGTACCATATTTAAAAACATATTTTTTCAAGATTTCATCACATTTTTGAGACCATATTTTATCAATTATTTCTCGTCCAATTAAGTAAGTGTTTTCTTTAGTGTTTCTATACCATCCTGAGTTTATACCAGCAAAAGTTACACCATAATAACTCATAACAATCCTTGAAATTTATTTATGAAATTCACCGTCAAGAAGTCTAGGCATTTTTGATACTTGAAATTTATCTGCTTCCATTCTGTTTATAAAAGGATTAGAACCTTCAAAAGGCCAAAATATTATTGGAGTATTTTTGATGTTAAAGAATGTCTCACCTAATTCAAACATTTTGCGAATAGAATTATTATCTAATTTCTCAAAACAATCAAGTTGCATCAATAATCCCGAATAATAAACTATCCATATTGAATATAAAGCCATTGAACTAAATCGTTTACTATTGCATTTAGATTTGATTAATTCAATCTTCTCGTCAGATTCAAACGATAAAAAATCAAATATTGATGGGGACATTTTATTCTTTGTTGCTTCGTAAATTACGCTTTTATAACCGTATGAGAAGCATAAATTATACAAATATTTTTCATCTTTATCTGCTAGATGTTTTTTTATTGCATTAATAAATTCTGTCTGATTTACTCTTATCTTTTTGTCCATATTGCTCTCCTTAAATAAATATTATTACACCTAATGTTTGGCGTGTGCCAAATAGACCAAAACCTGAACCGGTACGGTTCAGAGCAAAAATCACCACGAGACCAAACCGACGACAGGCTGGTAAGATTAACATTCATAAAAAAAAGATTCATGTCAATATTATATCCAATTGACTTCAATTCTTTTGCTACTTCTAGTTTCCAAAAATCATTATTACAATACTTAGGTTCAAGTTTTTATTGCAACAAACTTACAAAAAAGGATAAGTTTGTTGCAATAATGAAGAAGTATAAGAGATTAAAGAATGAAGAGCGAGAGAAAATAAGTCA
>ASNI01000021.1 GCA_000404785.1 Cloacimonetes bacterium SCGC AAA252-N17 | reverse complement strand
TCTACACCTTTTCCTCTAGCTACTAAGCCCCAGTTTACCAAGGCGTAATGCAATGAAGACTGGCTTGGTAGACCATAAATATAAGACAAAAAACCATGTCATTCCTGACCTGATCAGGAATCCTCGTTCCTTAGGATTCATTAATTACATTAATATTTAAAATTGTAGGCAAACTTCTTGACAGGATAATTTATGATGATAAAAAGAAAAGCATAAAGAATTTTTTAGGATTATTATGAAAACTAAACTAAGAAAAAAGGCAACAGGTTGCACAAGTAGGTTTTTTGCAGTATTTTCCCATATTACGTCAGCGACAAATATTATAATTTTTTTCTTAATTGTACTGATGATGTGTTACGGTTGTAGTAAATCGACTTCACCGAATGAAAAATCTATGATTACGATTGAAATATTACAAAATGGGTCGATCCAGGAAACCTTTATTGTGACCGAAGAAAATGATGGAGATGTCTATCCTGTCTATGACAGCAAAACACAAATCGGAGAAATCGAAATCGATTATGTTGAATTTATTCTTCAACCATGCGTAGATCCGCATAAATATTTTTTTATCGTTGCACGAAAAAACCAATCGTATTCGCTATTTAATTCTGTAGAACCTTTTGATACATTAAGATTCGATTATCAACTTGATTTTGATGCGGTTAACGACAGCTTAAATTGCGGTACGATGTATCAACGTGGTTTTGGATATGTTCACGATGCTCATTTTTCAGTATGGAAAGACTCTGTATTTGTGGATTCCCTGTTCACAGACAGTCTCGGAAGATTTGAAACTACCCTCGAACCGGACAGTTTTTCGTTGAGAACTTCATGGCCGGACGTTCCTGAGATTGAATTTATTCTAATAGAAGGATATGGAGATTATTTTATTCAGTTTTATTACATATATGTTGATAAACCCAATATTTATCTCTATCCCGAAAATCCAATTGAGCTTGATGTGAGCATTTTATTTCCTCAAACAGGGGAGGTTGTTAGTTCCATACCGGAATATCCAGATAATTGGAAAAATATAAAGGTTGAGCCCGACGGCACGATAGACGGGCAATATGGATTTTTATTTTATGAAAGCAAACAGCCGAATTTTGTCCAGAGAACAAAGGGATGGGTTGTAGAATGTAAGGATTTAGAGGTTTTTTTTAGAAAAGATTTAAAGGAATCCGGTTTTATACAAACTGAGATCGATGATTTTGTCGAGTACTGGATTCCGATCTTGACGGATTCAGAATATTTTGCACTATTCCCTCAATACAACGAGCAGCTCGATCCGCTTATTCAATTGAACTTTTCAAAACAGCCGGACAGTATCCTGCGACTGACCTATGTGATAGAAAAAATAGACTCTGATGAAAACAAGTTTGAAGAGCCCGAAATCCCGCCTTTCGAGCGAATAAGTTTTGTTGTTGCGGAGTGGGGTGTGGTGCTTGATCGAGAAGAATAAATGAAAGCAAAGAACAATTACTATCGTGATAAATATAAGGACGACGAGTACTACTGGGGCTTGAAATCATCTCCCCCCTGTTTTGAAGTTAAAATACATGCCGCCTGTCAAACCCTTAAAATTGCTGGATATCGGCTGCGGGGAGGGAAGAAATGCAATCTTCTTTGCGCGGAATGGTTATGAGGTAACCGCTTTCGATCTCGCAAAAGACGGCGTGGAAAAAACGAAGAAATTCGCAGAAAAGATCGGTGTTAATGTAAAGGTTTTCAAGGCAGATATAAATAAATTTAGATTAGAGGAAAATTTTGATATTCTCTTTTCCACAGGAACGCTTCATTATATACAGCATGAGTTGCGGGAAGAAATATTTAACAACTACAAAGATTTCACGAATGTAGATGGAATACATATGTTCACCACATTTGTAGATAAGCCCTTTATTCCGCCGGCACCGGAAAATGAAACGAATGCATATAAATGGCTGTCGGGAGAATTGTTTAGATTTTATCATGATTGGAAAATTGAGTTGTGTGAAGAAAAGATTTTTGATTGTATGTCCAGCGGTATTCCACATAAACATGCAGTAAATTGTGTGCTGGCAAGGAGGGTGGTGTGAGGGTTTGTAGCACTTTCCCCAATAATATGGAATTTAAATTATAAACCTAATAATTAATCATATATACTGATGGAGGATCCTATGCCAGATTATATTATTATTCTTATAAGCACTATTGTTGGTGCTTTTTTAGGTGGTGGGATTACATGGTTTGTGAGTAGGGACACTGTTAAATTCAGTAGAATAGCAGAAATAGCTAATACAATCAGGGATATTTTTATTGATGACTTGGAACGTATCAGAAAACTTGAGTCCAATAAAAACGATGAGGCCAACAGAATAACAGTAGAAAATATAAATAGAACAGATTTTCTTATTAGAAAATATTTTTGTTATATCAGTAAAAGCAAAAGAAGGAAGATTGAAAGACACTATTTAGAATATAAAGAACCTTACAAAGCAACTCCGACTGAAATTAATCCATTCAATGCTTTTCCATCTAAAGAGGAAATATATTATCCAGATACATATATAAGAAAACAAATTCCAGACGCTATAACAAGAACAAAACACTATATCGAAAAGTTGATTAATGATTTTTAGAATAATTACTATATCTATCCATCAAGGGATTTATTGTGTCAAAAGTACTGTATTAATGCAGTTTTTTTGTACACTGTTTGTTGAAAATATAAAAAAATAGGAGTAAAAATGAAAAAATTTATGTTTGTCTTATTAATAACATTTATATCTGTAATTTTATATGCAACAGAGAATATTTATGTTAATAGTGAGACATTGAATGTTAGAGAAGCACCTGATGGTAAGAAAATAGGAGTTGTTAATTTTGGGACAAAAATGGAAATAGTTGAACAAGAAGGAGAATGGGCAAGAGTAATAATTGAAGGTTGGGTTTGGAAACCGTTAACACTTTCAGAAAACCCGAATAAAGAAAATCTCAACAAAAATGTAGTTAAACCTAAAATCTTCAGAATTGTTATGTGGTATTCATCTTTATATTCGGGTGCGGGTTCGAATAACAGTAAAATAGGTTCAATACAAAAAGGTGAGAAATTGGAAATTCTAAAAGAAAAAAAACTTACTTTTAATGGGATAACAGTTCCATGGTTCTATGTGAAAAAAAGTAATGGGGAAAAGGGTTGGGTTTCAGATGCTGATTTAGAACTACAATAATTTTCTCTATCGTTTCTCCTCGTTCCTAAGTTTCACTTGGGAACGAAAGCTGATAGATTTTTCCAGTAAATATGTTTGTGCGTCACCAAGCAGGGGCTTGGTAACGAGAATAGACGGAATAAATTTGTAATATCGTTTTTTTTCTCTCTGTGTTTTCTGCTTGTCGTGTCGTAGTGTAACGAAGACAGATGTCCTCTGCTTGGCAGGGCGTAGTGAAACGAAGACTGGTGGTGAACTAAGCCTGTTTTGGTTTATTCGGGTTCAGGCGTTATCAGCTGTATCCTGTGCGGTAAAATCTTCACATAAATATTCTTTTTGTCCTTAATAATTGGAATCTCACCATCAAGATAGAGCGGCAGGTCGCGCTGGGCTTCAATGAAAATTTCTTTGCCCCTGTAGAGGTGAGCTGCAGAAAGTTCGGTATGCGTGCCTTTCACTGCCTTGGGAATGAATTTCAATATTTTTCTTCGTGAGAGTTTATCAATAATACAAAAATCAAGTTCCTCATCATCTATCTTCGCATCAGGAGTAAGGTAAAATCTGCCGCCGCAGCAGATGCCGTTTCCCACCGTGACAAAGAGTGCATCCTGCGTAAAAGTCTCGCCATTTATCGTGACAGTGACATAATAGCTGTCTTTTCTTATAAGAGCTTTCATCACCGCATACATATATCCGGGAAATCCGTTGAGCCAGGTATTCTTTATGTAGGAGATCGCAACTTGTGCGTCAAAGCCGACGCCGAGAGTATTGATAAAATAATAATCTTCAACCACTCCGATATCAACACGCCGCACATGGTTTTCTTTTATCACTTCTATGATGTCATGCAATTTATGAGGGAGATCAAGGTTCTTTGCAAAATCATTCCCGCCGCCAATTGGGATAATGCCAAGATTCACATTTTCAGGATAGCCGGACTTCATTATGCCGTTGACCACTTCATTGATCGTGCCGTCCCCGCCTGCTGCAATAATATTTTCCACGCCTTGAACAACAGCTTCATGTGCAAAATCAATTGCCTGTCGTGAGCAGTTTGTCAGCACCATTTCGTAAGGCATATTGAATTTTTTAAAGTAGTGCTCGATAGAACGGGCGCTCTTGAATGCTTTCCCTTTTCCCGCAAATGGATTAAGTATTATTTTATACATTATTATTCTCCATACAATACCGCGTTTCGGAATTTGTAGAAGCTAAACTGAGATATTTCAATTTTTGTGAGAATCGCGTATCAGTTCAGGAATTTTCTGGAAAAGAGTCTGCGCCTTCTCGATGTCTTTTCCGCCAGCCATTGCCATATCGGGCTTTCCGCCGCCTTTTCCGCCGATGAATGCCGCAGCTCGGTTCACGATCTTGCCAGCATGAAAGCGTTGTATAAGGTCAGGTGTTACGATACAAATGAGCGATATCTTGTCATCAAATTTAGATCCGAGAATGCCTATGCCCGAGCCGATTTTTTGCCTGAGCATATCTGCAGCTTCTTTAAGCTGATGTATGTCTTTGACATTGAGTAATCCTGAGACAACGAAGATGCCGTCGATCGTCTGCTTGTTGTTTATTAATTCCGCGACAATGTCTTTCAAAGATGCCCGTTCGAGTTCTTCGATGTGTTTTCGCAACTCTTTATTTTCCGTATGCAATTTATCGATCTTTTTGGGAATTTCTATAATTTTAGTATTTAACTGATGTTGTAGGTCGTGAAGAATATTTTCATGCTGTTTTACAAACTGGGATGCATATAATCCAGTCACAGCTTCGATCCTGCGGACACCTGCAGCAATTGAGCTTTCAGAAATGATTTTAAAAAACCCGATATCTCCGGTGCGCTGACTGTGAAGCCCTCCGCAGAGTTCCATCGAGTAATCTCCAATTTCGATGACACGTACTTTTTTCTCGTATTTTTCACCGAAAAGTGCCATTGCGCCTTTTTTTCTTGCATCATCGAGATTTTCAATTGAAGGACTCACGGGAATGTTCATTATGATCTTTTCATTCACGATCAGTTCCACTTTATCCAGCTCATCTTGTGTCACCTGCTGGAAATGAGTGAAGTCAAAACGTAATCTGTCCGGTGCAACATGCGAACCTTTTTGATGAAGATGAGTTCCCAGTATCTGCCGAAGCGCAGCATGCAGAAGGTGGGATGCCGTGTGATTTCGCGCAATATTATTTCTTCTTTCAAGATCGACTATCGCTTTAACATTTTTATCTTTAATGACACCCTTAACAAGTTTGCCGAAGTGAAATATTACATCATTTTGCTTCTGAACGTCCTCAACTTCTATCTCAAATTCATTGTTGAAAATCTTTCCCGTATCAGCGATCTCGCCGCCGGATTCCGCATAGAAGGGTGTCTTGTTCAAAACAAATACTGTATTGTTTTCTTCATCGACATAATAATGTTCAATCACACAATTTGCTGCATCTTCTTCATAACCGATGAATTCACTTTTATGCTCTGGAGGTATATCGAGTTTTGAGAATGAGTCACTTTGCCGGTCGAATTTTGCATCGTCACGAGCCCGGGATTTTTGAGCCTCCATCTCTTTGTGAAAGCCTGCTTCATCGACCGTTAAACCTTTTTCTTCCGCCATTATTTTGGTCAGATCAAGAGGGAAACCATAGGTGTCGTAAAGTTGGAAAGCATCTTTATAAGATATTTTACTAGCAGCATTATATTTTTTTATTATTTCATCAAATGTGAGTTTGTTTAATTCTTTTATTATCTTATCTTTCTTTCTTTGGTCATTCAATAATTGAGTTTGAATTTGCATTGAGACTTCAGTAAGCTTTGTAGCAATGCTATAAATTTTATTGAAGTAATCTTTAACTTTAGGATTTTCAATTATTAATTTCATTATCATTACTTGAGTTGCAACAATATCATTGAATTTGTTGATGCCCATATCGAGCGTTTGATTAAAGCGCTCTTCTTCAGCATTGATAACCATCTGAATATGCATTTTCTTTTCTATGATCTCGGGGTATTTATCTCCAAGAATGCCACATACTGTGTCTACGAGTTCAGCAAGAAATGGCTTTTGTATGTTGATTATTCTCCCAAAGCGAGTTGCTCTGCGCAGTATTCTTCTGATAACATACCCTCTTCCCACATTTGATGGGAGCACGCCGTCTGCTATAGAAAAAGTCAATGCGCGGATATGGTCTGAGATCACGCGGAATGCATGTTTATTATCTTCAAATTTGATGTGAGCTATTTTCTCAAGATGCTGTATTATCGGCATGAAGAGATCGGTTTCGTAGTTGGAAGTTTTCCCCTGAAGGATCGCAACCAAACGCTCGAATCCGGCGCCTGTATCCACATGTTTTTTCGGAAGATCGATCAGCTCACCGTTGTCCAGTCGGTTGAATTGGATAAAAACCAGATTCCATATCTCGACAAACCGACCACACGAACCGTTTAATTCGCAGTGATGTTTTGGATCATCCTTTTGTGAGCAGTGCTCGATTCCTCTGTCGTAATGAATTTCAGAGCATGGTCCGCAGGGACCTGTATCTGCCATTTCCCAGAAATTGTCTTTATCTCCGAATTTGAAAATATGAGCTTTATCAATGTCGGTTACTTTATTCCACAGCTCGAAGGATTCTTCATCTTCATAATGTACAGTTGCAAAGAGTTTTTCTTTGGGAATTTTCCAGATGGAATTTATGAGTTCCCACGCCCACTGGATAGCTTCTTTCTTATAATAATCACCAAAAGACCAGTTCCCGAGCATCTCAAAAAAGGTGTGATGATATTTATCTTTTCCCACTTCTTCGAGATCGTTATGTTTTCCACCTGCTCGCAGGCATTTTTGGCTGTTAACTGCGCGTGTATAATCCCGTGAACCAGTCCCAAGAAAGATATCTTTGAATTGGTTCATTCCGGCATTGGTAAAAAGCAGGGAAGGGTCATTGATTGGCACAAGCGGTGCTGAAGGAACGACCTCGTGTTCTTTTGCAGCAAAGAAGTCTATAAAACTTTTTCTTATTTCTGAACTAGAAAGCATAGTGAGACGATTTCCTTTTTTTGAGGTATAGAAAAAACAAGCCATACACTGTCAAGAAAAACGAAGGCATTATGCAGTGGCCAAAAAATTTGACAAAGAAAAGGGCACTAAGAAATGTAGCGAACTCACGGGCCAGTAACTCAGTGGTAGAGTATCGCCCTTTTAAGGCGAGAGTCGAAGGTTCGAATCCTTCCTGGCTCACCATTTTGAAACATCTTTTTGAGGCCCCATCGTCTAACGGTTAGGACTCAGGATTTTCATTCCTGCAATAGGGGTTCGATTCCCCTTGGGGTCACCATTTGTGGTTTTTGCTCCGAAATATTCTGTAAGTGCTTGATAATGGGAAGGTTAGAGGTGTTCGACAAGTGTTTTTCTTGATAGGCACTCCTTCAAGGAACAAAAATAGTATTGAATGTCAATTTCAGATGTAAGTAGAAAATGGCATGAAATACTTGACATCAAATATTTTAACTGAATTTATGTTCATTAATATTGGCTGTTCATTAATAATGAACGGAGGAAAATAATGAACAAAGGTGATTATTATATTGCCACTCAGGCAATCGAATCGGTTAATAAGCAGGTTGAACATTTAAATTTGAATTTGAAATTAACGGAGATAGAATATTCTCATAGTAACTATATAAATGATTTTAATCTGGAGTTGAGATATAATGATAAACTATACAACTTTGATGTAGAAGTAAAAAGGAATTTGATAAATAAAACCGCATTGTTATCCTTCCATGAACTTATTACTAATAGAGAAAATAAAATTCTTTTTGTGTCGGACTATATATCTAATGAGATAAAGAAATATTTTAGAAAACACTCAATTTCTTATATCAGTGGGTCTGGTAATGCTTTTATTTCACAGAATGAACTTCTACTTTATTTTGATTTTCCAAAGATCGAAAAAGAACCAGAGAGTATTGGTAAAGCATTTGAGAAAGCCGGTATTAGGCTTATTTCACAACTTCTATTTAATAAAGAATTAATTAATATGAGTTATGATGAAATTGCTGAAATTGTTGATATCTCTAAAGGTTCGATAAGCAATATTTTCAAGGATTTACAACGGGAGGGTTTTTTATACACAGTTGATAAAAAAAGAATCCTTCGAAATAAAAAGGATCTGCTTGATAAATGGGTGACTGCCTATGATAGAAAGCTGCGTCCTAGTATTTTAATCGGAAAATATCGTCAATTGGACTCAAGTGTATCCATACAATTAACTGAGAATAGCTTGTGGAGTGGAGAAAAAGCAGCAGAGATCATGCATCTTAACATCAAGCCACAGCATAAAATAATCTATACACAATTGGATAGTGTTCATATAATAAAGAAGCTGAAGTTAATTCCAGATGATATGGGTAATATTGAGCTGCTAAATATTTTTTGGAATTCTGCAAAACTGCAAAACAATGACAGCACGATCGTACCAGCAATATTGGTCTATGCCGATCTGATATTGAGTAAAAACGATAGGAACCATGAAATTGCAAAAGAGTTGTATGAGCACAGTATACAAAATAACTGGTGACGAATATTCTTATCTGCTTCCCGTATTAAAAGCGATAATCGATGTGACGAATGAGTCGGGGATTGATTTTGTTGTAATAGGAGCAACAGCGCGGGACTTTTTGATCGAGTCCGTTTTTCAAGTAAACCTAAATTGTCGGACAACCAAAGATGTTGATTTTGCAATTATGATAGATGACTGGGAAGCATATGAAAATGTAGTGCAAATATTAAAGGAGAAATTTAACTTTGAGGATCATCCTCAAAAACAAAGATTGTTGTTTAATTCGCTTCCTGTTGACATTATACCCTTTGGTAACATTGCGATAGATGGGGAAATTTCTTGGCCTCCTGATGGTTCAATACAGATGAATGTTTCTGGCTTTGAAGAGGTTTTTGAAAGTTCATTAATATGTGAACTTGCCGGAATACAGTTCTATGTCGCAAATTTAGAAGGTTTCTTTATTAGTAAGATCATAGCATGGTCGGACAGAAAAGTTAAGATGACCAAGGATGCGGAGGACATCGGTGTTATTTTGTATAATTATAATGATTTCTATACGGGGGATTTATTTGAAGACAACATAGAACTCATCGACAGACCAGATTATGATTACATAAAAACGGGAGCAATTTTGCTGGGTAAAAGACTCAAGAGAATATTGAATAATTCTTCTCGGTTGAAAGAAGAAATAATAGCAATTTTACAGCAAGAGATAGTTGATAAAGAGGGATCATTATTAGCACAGAATTTAAGTAATAATAAATCCTTCGATGAGAATTTTGAGATGATAGAATTGTTTTATAAGGAAATAATAACCTAACCTGGACAAGCCCCAGTTAAATAGAAACGAAAATTTAACCCGAATGAAATGATAGAAAAAAAGATTTCATCCCGATGAAATAATCCGCCAGTTGGCGGACATTGGGCAGGCAGAACCAAACAGGAAATATTAATCATTAATAAAGCCAATAATTTCTTCCCGACAAGTCGGGAGTAATTAGTCATTTAAATAGCCTTTATAAAAGCGTTTTTAGACATAGTAAATATTTTTCTGCCAAAAAAAACCCCAGTTAAATAGAAAATAAATTTAACAGGGCAGGCATCAAATTTATTGAATAGGAGTTACTAATAAATTTAACAAACCAACTGTCCGAAAACGCTCAAATTTGCATCAATCCGGATTTGGTGAAAATACTTATATCCCCTTATAACAGCAACTTAAGCTTTTGGCACTTTTTTTGCATACAAAATATAATAATATGAGATATAAAATAGTTGGATATATAAAAATTGACAGTATATTGAATTTTCTAATTAAATCTTCTTTTAAACAAGTAATTATTCGGAGGAAAATGGAAGCAGGTGATGAAATGGCTGTGTTTGATGGAGACCTTATAAAAGAGCAGAAAGTTAAAACCTTGGTGAATGATGTGTTAGACGCGAATAAGTATGAGGTTGTTTGGGATGGGAAGGATGATTCAGGCAAGCAAGAAAGTAATGAGTTGTATTTCTATAAAATACCTTCTGAAAATTTAAATCAAACTAAAAAGATTATTATAATAAACTAAATGTAGGAGCAACAATGAAAAAATCAATATGTATTATATTTATAATAATATCTTTGAGCTTTATTACAAATAATATTTTTGCCCAGCAAATTTCTAATGTTGAAGATGATGAACAAATATTATCGGAGAAAATAGAGAATATTACGAAAGATCAAAGTTTTAACTTACATCAGGATGAGGAAGTTACTGTTTCGATAACAGGTAATGCCCCTGCTGATCTTGGAGAATTTGAAACCTTTATTAATGTTAATTCAAACATTGATAATGAAACAGTTTATGTCCATGGATATACGGTAACTACGGGGATTATTTTTACTTTTGCTAATGATGAAGTTAAAATTGAGGATGATGATATATTGTTAGACTTTGATGTGATGATACAAGCTTCTGAGAGTGGTACAAGATTCGGTTCAGGGATGGTATATGTTGATTATAATGCGGATGCATTTGGAGAAAATATTTACGCAGATAGCAATATTACTGTAACAAAGGGCGAAATACTTTTGGGTGAACTCGTCCCGGGTGCCGATTTATATAGCATACTTGCTGTTGTAGACAACAATGCTTCAAAATTTGCGATCGCAACATGTTATGAATGGTCTATTTTACCGGATTATGCAAACGAATTAACTATAGAGCCCATTCAATATCTTCATATTTCGATGTGCATTAGTGATACTCTCAGTCATTCTGGTTTATTCTTTGATAATGATCTAATGGTGAATCAGCAATACTTTTCTGATGAAACAACTTTCTATATTCCGGTTATTGCTGATGATTCTCTTGATGTTCCTCTCAATCCTGATACACCTCCAAGCCCTGAGAATGTCATTATTGAAATTGTCGGAACAAATATTCTGATAACTTGGGACGAAGTTTCTGTAGCAACATCATATAAAATCTATTCTTCAGATGATCCTTATGCTGCTTATCCCTGGAATTTTGAAGAAGAAGTTACTGATACAAACTGGAGTGAACCAGCAACTGGAATTAAGAAATTCTATTATATTAAAGCATTGAATTAATTTAGATCAGTTTAATAATATGTAAGAATTTCACGCGTTGTTTACACTTTTAAGGAAGAAATAGGTTATTAATTTCTCCATTGGAGTCATGCCGTCAATACTTTTATGTGGTATCAATAATTATATTCCGTAGGGGCTGAACATGTTCAGCCCCTTTTATTTATCGCGGCGAAGCGCAGCGTAGATGGACTTGTCACGGCGAAGTGTAAAGAAGACGGATATTTATCTTGTTTTCAAACTCTCTTTCTACATTTCTTTTTAAGTCATCTATTTATACTGAAACGATAAATATTGACTATTTATATCAAGGTGAATTTTTCAAGATACGTTAAAGAAATAAAATGATAATATCTAAATCAACAGAAGCGAGATGAATTTGAAAAAAGTATAATAAATAAATGAAAGGAGCAATCATGAAATATCATCTGTTATCTAATAGTGAAATCAAAGCAATGGATGCATTGAAAGAATATTTTGGAGGTGCAAAAAAGATCAGCGAAACAATAGAGAATATGAGGAAATATGAAATTAGAAAACGAATCCTTACGGAAAAGGGTTATGGTGAAATGATCGAAGATGCAGAAAAGTTAGTAATGAAATTTCCCAAAGTCGAAGATTTCGAGAAAGAGAATAATATATCTTACAATAGCAATTTGGGAGTTGCTACTGCACAGGTTTCCGGATGGCAGGGTGCAAAAGTTACCCATCATGCAATGAAGCGGATTGCTGAAAGCGCTTCTACAGATGGGCAATGTTTCGTCCCTTCTGAGTTTATTTCTGTCGTAGCCCTGACGGATAATTATGTTCACAATGGAGACCTCATGGCGACCCTTATGATGGCTGAGAACATAATGAAGGGTTCAAAATTTTGCAGCACAAATCTGATCGGTATCCCTCAACCTGAAAGTAGATTTTTGGAACTTGAGAATGTTACAGGCAGCACATTTGAACGCGCTGATGCTGGTAACGGATTATCCAATTTAATATTAAAAAATCAGGGAACCGGCTTTGGGAATTTTGGTGGAATAGAAGTTGCAAATGACAACCATCTGGTTTATTTAGAGGGTATAACAAGAACAGCAATGGCAACCGGAGCGAATTTCTTCCTTAATCCTAGCTGGAGTACAATAATTGCAATTTGCTATTATGGAAGGGATATTCCCAATCTTCATATTAAAATTTCTATGTTACTCTCCACTCAAAATACAATGCAATTCCGAATGCTCCTGAATATTATGAATGAATATCTTAGAGAAGACGGTACTTCTCCACTTTATGAGATCAATATTGGAAACGGCGCTGATGCAAAAACATTTATACAATGTGCAAAAGAGCTTGAACAAAGTGGCATTAAAGGTGTCAGTCTTGCTGCTCATATTTATATAAATCCTGATCTTGGGATGGCGGGTTTCAATTGGACTGATAATGCATTCAAAGTTCTGGAAAGTGGTACCAATATGACTTTCAAGTATGAAAGCGACGGCACAGCACGTGAAATGGATACGATGGAAGCATATTTCCTGCCTGAAGATGAGAGAGAAGCAAATGCAGAGAAAATTGGCGATGTCATTTATTATAAATCTTTACGTGCCACAAAAGACGGTAAAGAGTTTATGAAAAAAGGTATTAAAACTATTTTCGGCGGTGCTTCTTATCGAGAATAAATATAGTATGAATATAACCACAGAGAACACAGAGAGCACAGAGAAACTTGGCGTAATAACAAAAAGAGATTCACATGGCTCTTATTCTCATTTTAATGAGACTTCCAAATATAGGTACAGGATTGTTGATAAACTTTAATGCTCATTCCGTGAAATCCTGCTGTGCAGAAACAGTCCCGATACGATATGTTGGGATTATTTCGCAAGATAAAGCAATTGAAAGACGGGATTGAAAGATTTAATTTTTAAACCTCTGTGTCCTCGGTGTTCTCTGTGGTGAGATAGAAATGTGTACTATGATGAAAAATATGGAAAGGTGGAAAGATGATCAATAATTGGATTAATTTGTTTTCGGATAATATTAAAAATTATGGCGGCTATTCAATAGGAAAATTATTCAAATTACTAGATGACCCGGAGATAATATCTTTGGCTGGAGGATTACCCTCACCCGACATATTTTTGAAAGAGGAAACGAGAATCGCATCTCATAATAGACTCGAGGAAGATATAGAAACAATAATGCAATACACTTCTATACCTGGCGAACCCTTACTCATTAATGCAGTAATAGACTTTATGAAAAGAGAAAATATTGATATCTCAGAAGAAAATATTTTGATAACTTCCTCAGGTCAGCATGGGCTGGATATTACAGGAAGGCTCTTCCTTAATCCGGGTGATATTGTGTTATTGGATCGCCCGACGTTTGCTGGAGCTATTGTAGCATTTCAACTCCAGAATCCAACATTTGTGGGTGTAGATATCCAGGATGATGGTCCTAATGTAAAAGAATATAAAGAGAAAATTAAAGAATTAGCTAAAGATAATAAAAAACCAAAATTCATATATGTAGTTCCCGACTTTCAGAATCCATCAGGTATCACAATGAGTTTAAAAAAGAGAGAAGAACTTTTGGATTTGAGTTATGAATATGATATTCCAATTCTGGAAGACAGCCCTTATCGAGATCTGCGTTATTATGGAGAGCCGATTCCATCAATATTTTATCTTGATCAAAAAAGAAAAGGTAATAATGTGATTGGGTTATATACATTTTCAAAGCTGTTTTGCCCTGGAATTAGAGTTGGATATAATATAGGACATCCTGAAGTAATTGCAAAAATGACAAATATTAAAGAAGGAAATGTACTTAATACGCCCAAATATAATCAGGATCTATGCACAGCTTTTCTTACAGAAATGAACTTTAACAAACATATTGAAAAATGTATAAAATATTACAGGAAAAAGCTCGAGGTATTTCTGAATACAATGGATGAATGCTTCCCCGAAGAAATGGGAGTCACGTGGACAAAGCCGGAAGGCGGATTATTTTTATGGATGACTGTTCCGGAACATATTGATACTAAAGAACTATTTTATAAAGCTATTAAATTTAAAGTTGCATTTGTTCCGGGAGAGGTTTTTTATGGAGAAAATCCCAGCAAAAACCACATGCGGATAAACTTCTCTTATGCATCAGAAGAACAGCTTGCCGAAGCAGTCAGACGGCTTTCAAAATGTATTAAAAATCAATTATGAATAAACAAATATCTATAAAGAAAAATGCTTAACCACGAAATACACCCGTCTCCATTGCATTACGCCGAGGCAGGCACGAAATTAATAAAATAACGTTTAGAAAAATATTTTCTCTTAAAATCTGTTTTCGTGCTTTTAGTGCTTTTCGTGGTAAAAATATTTATATAAAAGGAGAAACGAAAAATGAATAAACCAAAACTCATGATCATAGGTTGTGGAGTTGTTGGGCAGGGCTTGTTAAAAATTATTAAAAGTAAAAAATTGGATATCTTAGTCGTAGCAATTTCCGATTTCAAAAAGGGCTCTATCTGTTGTACAGACGGACTATGCCTAACAACGGTTCTTGAATTGTTGGAATCCGGGAAATCACTTGAAGATTATGATCCTGATTGTTGTGAGGGAAAAATGTATAAAGGTTGGGATGCTCTCGAAACAATACGTAGATGTGATGCAGATATTATGGCAGAGATGACCTATACTGATATTAAAACAGGACAACCTGCAACACAACACATTGAAGAAGCATTGAAAAAAGGCATGCATGTTACCACATCAAACAAAGGACCGGCTGCATTGCAGTACAACAGACTTTCCAAATTGGCAGCAGAAAATGGTGTTAAATTTCTGATTGAGGGAACTGTTATGAGCGGGACACCTGTTTTTGATCTTGCTAGAGAATGCCTTACAGGTTGCAAAATAACCGAAGTAAAAGGTATTCTAAACGGCACTACAAATTACATTTTGACAAAAATGGAACGGGAGGGTTGGTCGTATGACGATGCCCTGGAAAAAGCACAGGAACTCGGTTACGCAGAAGCAGATCCTACCGCTGACGTAGAAGGTTATGATGCTCTCGCAAAAGTCGTGATCCTCAGTAACGTGCTTCTTGGCGGAAATGTTACTCCCGATGATGTGCCCTGCGAAGGAATCAGTAAGGTCTCTCTCGAAGATGTAAAATCAGCTGCTGATGAAGGAATGCGATATAAACTTATTGGCTCCACCAGAATCGAGGGAGATAAAATTATCGCTTCTGTAAAACCGGTGAAACTGCCTTTGTCTGATCCACTCACTGGAGTTGATGGTGCAAATAATGCCCTTACTTTTGATACAGATTTAATGGGAAAAATAACAATACAGGGTGCCGGTGCAGGAAAAATTGAAACCGGATACTCAATATTTGTGGATATTTTAAATATTCTTGGATAAATAAATAATAGGAGGAATAAAATGAAAATGCTCATTAATGGTAAATGGATTGATAAAGACGAGAAAATCGAAGTCAAAAATCCATTTAATGGAGAAGTAATAGACACAGTTCCGGCAGGAACACCTGAAGATGTAAAAAAAGCTATAGATGCCGCAGTTGAGGGTTATGAGATCAATAGAAATCTGCCTGTCCACAAACGGGTGGATATTTTATTGAAAGCAGCCGAACTAATGAGAGGACGGCATGAAGAATTATCAAGAACTATCGCAACAGAAGGTAGTAAAACTATTAAAGAAGCACGAGGAGAAGTGACCAGAGCAATAAATACTATTACGCTTTCCGGTGAGGAAGCTAAAAGAATTCTTGGAGAGACGATTCCTTTCGATAGTATGCCGGGAGCAGAAAATCGTGTGGGTTACTATTACCGTTTCCCAATTGGGGTGATTGCTGCCATCACACCTTTCAACGACCCGTTGAATCTGGTGGCTCATAAACTTGGTCCTATAATAGCTGGTGGGAATTCAGTTGTTCTAAAACCTGCTACAGTCACACCGCTGTCTGCTCTAAAGCTCGGAGAGATCTTACTCGATGCAGGTCTTCCTCCCAAAATATTGAACATTGTTACCGGTTACGGACATGTCATCGGAGATGCGCTGGTTACAGATGAAAGAATCAGGATGATCACATTTACGGGTGGACCCGAAGCAGGAAAAGAAATTATCAAAAAAGCCGGGCTTAAGAAGATCGGAATGGAACTTGGCTCTAACTGTCCTGTTATTGTAATGGATGATTGTGACCTTGAAAAAGCTGTGGAAAGCTGTGTCTCAGGTGCTTTCTGGGCTGTTGGACAAAATTGTATCGGGGTTCAAAGACTGTTTGTTCAAAAAAATATTTATGATAAATTTGAAGAAAAATTCCTGGAACGAACAAAAAAAATGAAGGTAGGTTTTCAGCTTGATGAAGATACAGATATGGGTCCGATGATCACGGAAGGCGAAGCTAAAAGAGTGGAAGAGTGGATAAAAGAAGCGGTGAAAGCAGGTGGAACACTTCTCACAGGCGGACAAAGAGAAGGATCAGTTGTTCAGCCCACAGTTATGAAAGATGTTCCCAAAACCTGCCGTCTTGGACATGAAGAAGTCTTTGGCCCTGTCGTTATTCTTTATAAGATCGACAATCTTGATGAAGCTATAGGGAAAGCAAATGATGTTGATTATGGATTACATGCCGGTATATTTACGAGCAATCTAAGTACTGCATTCAAGGCGATCAAAGAAATCGATGTTGGCGGAATAATGATCAACGATTCTTCGGACTATCGAATTGATGGTATGCCTTTTGGTGGTGTGAAAAACTCCGGACTTGGTCGAGAAGGTATAAAATTCTCTCTTCAGGAAATGACCGAGCCAAAAGTGGTGTGTTTTAATCTATAAACCCAATATTTATTTCTGAATTTTATTCATAAATATGAAAACCAGAACATATACGGTTAGAGATTTGCCAGTTGAAGACCGACCAAGAGAGCGTTTGCAAAAAGTTGGTGTTGATAATCTTTCCACTCAAGAATTACTGGCATTAATAATTGAAAAAGGTGGTAGAGGACAGACTGTATTAACACTTGCTCAAAATCTTCTCGCTCATTTTGGTAATCTTCAAAATATAAAAAACGCCAGCATCGAAGAATTAAAAAAAGTAAAAGGTATCGGTTTTGCAACTGCCTGCAAGATTCAAGCTGCCTTCAAATTGGGAGAAAAGGCAGAATTGCATATCCCAAAATTCGGAGAAAAAATAAAAAAACCAGAAACTGTTTTCAATCTCTTGAAAAATGAAATTGGAAATAAAATGAAAGAGAACTTTTATATCCTTTCATTAACTACTCGAAATAATCTGATAGGTGTGGATAAAGTATCAACTGGAACATTAAGCGCAAGTTTAGCACATCCGAGAGAAGTTTTTCTGCCGGCAATTAAAAATTCGGCATCAACCGTGATCATTGTTCATAATCATCCTTCAGGAGATACTCAACCTTCCGAAGATGATCTGGAAATTACTAAAAGATTGGTTGAAGCCGGTAAGATTTTGGGAATCGATGTGGTTGACCATATTATTGTAGCAAAAGATAACTATTTTAGTTTTAAGGATAAAGGGCTGATATAAATATGAAAGAATTATTATCAAAGCGGGAAAGTAAAACATTAGAATTCAAAAGAGAATTTAATAATTCCAATAAAGAAAAAATTCTACAGACTATTATTGCTTTTGCTAATGGAAGTGGGGGAAATTTGATCTTTGGTATAGATGATGATAGAAAGATCATTGGAGTAGCAAATCCTTTTGAATTGGAAGAAAAATTATCAAATATCACCTTTGACAGCATTAAACCGACAATCCGCATCGATCCTGTTTTCACCACAGAACAGGATAAAACATTGGTAATAATAAAAGTTCCATTAGGTATTGAAACTCCATATTATCAAAAGAATAAGGGTTTGGAAAAAGGAACTTATATTCGAGTTGGTTCTACTACTAGACTCGCCGGCAAAGAGATAATAAAATCCTTACAATTAAGAGGTGAAAATATTAGTTATGATTCTCAAGTCGATTATAGATTTTCAAAAGATGACGTGGATTTTCCAAGAATAAAAAAGGTATTTAAAGAGAAGAAGGATATTCAGATAAAAGAAGAACATCTTTTTATGTTCAATCTTTTAGCAAAGAGAGATGAAAAAATTTATCCAACTGTAGCAGGAATGTTACTGTTCCCAAAGAAAGAATATATTGAATATGATTTTGCCCAGATAAAATGTGCTCATTTCAAAGGAAATACTAAAGAAATATTTATCGATAAGGCTGAATTCAGAGGAAGTATCATCGACCAGATTGAATCAGCATTAAAATTCCTGAAATCGAATATAAAACTCTCTGCTGTAATTGGTGATGTTTATAGAGAAGAAAAATACGAATATCCGATTCCTGCATTGCGAGAAGCAATTGTCAATGCAGTAACCCATAGAAATTATCTTTTGAAAGGACAGGATATAAAAGTTGCTGTTTTCGATAACAGGATCGAGATAAGCAGTCCCGGTGATTTGCCAGCCGGTTATTCCGTAGATGACATTGGAAAAATGGATTTCTCCAAATTGCGTAATATTACGATCGGCAGAATTTTTTCCGAATTAAAGATTATCGAGCAGTGGGGACGGGGATTTTCTAATATTATTAAATTATGTAAACAGTATGAAAATATTGTTCCGGAATTTAAAGAAGAATTGATGCAGTTTAAGATTATTTTTTGGAATAAGAAAATTTATAAAAAAGTCGGTGATAAAGTCGGTGATAAGGTCAGTGAAAAGGGGGTCAGTGAAAAGGTGGTCAGAAAAGGTGGTCAGAAAAGGTGGTCAGAAAAGGTGGTCAGAAAAGGTGGTCAGAAAAGGTGGTCAGAATTATCTCAACGACAAGTGCAAATATTGCAAATAATTGGAAAAAATCCTAGAATAACAAGGAAAATGTTATCAGAAGAGCTTGGGATAAATCCTTCTATTATCCAAAAACATATAAATAAACTAAAACAAAAAGGTCTCTTAAAAAGAATCGGTCCAGCAAAAGGCGGATATTGGGAGATTATTTCTAATGCCCAGTAAATACCCAGAAACTACCCAGGAAAATTGCAACTAATGGTTTTAGTTCGCAGAAAAATTCTAATGATAGTTCGGAGATTGTTCGGAGAAAAGATATTAGAAAGGTCGAGAAAAGTTCAGAGACAAGATTATGGAAGAGGATTTGATGAGTCAAACTTAAGAAATATGAGAATGTTCTACCTAACTTTTCCAAAATGTGACGCATGCGTCACGAATTGAGTTGTACCCATTACCGTTTACTTCTTCGAGTTGAAAAAGAAAAAATGGGATAATTTATGATTAAAAAGTGAAATATTTGGGATATTTTATGATTGACAATGTGATATTTTGGGATAATATATAAATATGAAATATAGAACATTGTTCAAAACATTATGGAATCACCTTTCTAAAAAGCAGATAACTCTACTTGTAGGCGCTCGCCAAACGGGTAAGACAACCTTGATGCAACAGATGCAATCCAAATTAGAAAATGAAGAAAAACGTACATTTTTTATTTCACTTGAAGATCCAGAAATATTAAAATTATTAGATGATCATCCACGAAATTTATTTCAAATAATCCCACCATTTAATAATAATAAAAAAGTTATTCTATTTTTGGATGAAATACAATATTTAAGCAATCCAACTAATTTTCTCAAATACCATTATGATTTAAATCAAGATTCAATAAAATTTGTTGTAAGCGGTTCATCTGCTTTTTATATTGATGAAAAGTTTAAGGACAGTTTAGCCGGACGAAAGCGTATTTTTATATTACCAACTTTAACTTTTGAAGAATTTTTAATATTTAAGAATAGAGGTGAAATTTCTTCCTTTATTAATTCTGGTTCAATACCGGAAATTTATAAATTAGAATTACAGAAATGGCTTAATGAATATTTATTATTTGGTGGTTATCCGGAGGTTGTTGTGGAAGAAGAACTGTCAGAAAAAAAATTAATTTTAAAGGAAATTGCTGATTCATACATCAAAAAAGATGCTTTAGAAGCCAACATTAGATATCCTGATATGTATTGCAAGATTTTGAAAATTCTATCTTCTAGAAAAGGACTATTTAATTCAAATAACATTGCTAAACATCTTAAAATAAAATATCAAACTATTAATACTTATGTAAAACTTATGGAAAGTTCTTTTCATATAACAAAAATTTTACCCTTTTATAGAAATGTAGAAAAAGAACTAAGGAAAATGCCCAAGATATATTTAAACGATTTAGGTCTTAGAAATTATTTTCTCGGAAATTTTGAACCGATTTCATTGAGAAATGATAGAGGTGAACTTTTGGAAAATTTTGTATTCAGGCGCTTTTATGACTTTTATTCCGTTGATGATATACGTTTTTGGAGAACTCAAAAAAAACAAGAAGTTGATTTTATAATTCAGGAATCAAAAGCTTATGAAGTGAAATTCTCAAAAAAAACATTCAATCCCCAAAAGTATAGTTATTTTAAGAAAAAATATACGGATTTGTCTTTTAATTTGATTCATTTTGATAATGTGTTAGAGATTAATCTCAAACCAAAACAATAATTTATTTGAATTTGTATGACAAAAAATTACTTAGAACAAGATTTTGAAAAGCATATCGAGATTAATATACTTAATTCTGGTTACAGAAGAAATATTTCAGAAACCTACGATAAAAACGAAACAATGGTTAAATATACTTTACTTGAAGATAATAAACAGATATTCGCTTCAAAATATAAACTATATTTACCAACAGTAGAAGAATTAAAAAGAGAATTAACCAGAGATAGAGAAATGATTGAAATGGAAAGAAGATTGGGATAAAAAGATGAATAATAAAGAACTATCTTTGATATTGCAAGAAGGTGAAGGATACTTCACTGAATTCAAAGAAGGTCTTTCGGGTGTTGATAAAGATTTCGTTGCATTTGCGAATTCTTCTGGAGGTAAAGTACTAATAGGTGTAACCGATGACGGAAAAGTTAAGGGCATTACAATAACAAATAGAATAAAATCTGAAATCCAAAATATTGCCCGAAATTGTGATCCGGAAGTAAAACTTTTCGTTAAATCCTTTGAAAACATTCTTATTGTAGATGTAAGAGAAGGTGAGGATAAAGCATATAAATGTTCATCAGGATTTTATAAACGGATAGGTGCAACATCTCAAAAAATGACAAGAAATGAAATCTTAAGTTTCTTTAAAACTGAAGGCAAAGTAAGATTTGATGAACTTTTGAATACAGAATTTAAATATCCCAAAGATTTTAACAGAGATAGACTAAATATGTTTTTGGAATTAGCAGGACTTTCTAAAACATTATCAATTGATAAAATTCTCACAAGCTTAGGAGTGGTAGAGAATCAAAAAGGAAATTTATATTTTAATAATGCAGGTGTTCTTTTCTTTGCAAAAGAACCGCAGAGTTTTACATCATGGTCAGTCTTTACAGTTGTTTTATTCAGAGATAAGGAAGGGGTTGATGTAATTGATAGAAAAGAAATTACCGGTTCTTTATTTGAAATCGTCGAACAAGTGATGGATTTCGTTAAACTATACTCAAAAGTTGCTTACAGAATTACTGGAAAACCTCAAAGAGAAAATATCTATGAATATCCATTTGAAGCAATACGAGAAGCAGTAATAAATTCTGTTATGCATAAAGATTATTTTGAACGTGGACATAATAATATATTAAAATTTTTTCCGGACAGAATTCAGATAGAAAATATCTGGGTCAAACCACGAAACTTTATTCTGGGTAAAACTGTTTTTAGAAGAAATCACCTTATTGCAGATTTATTCTCTCGTATAAGTTTTGGAGAGAAACTGGGTTCAGGTATGAAAAGAATGAGGGATGTCTGCAAGAAAGAAAATTCTCCCTATCCTGAAATAGAATATACTAACACACATTTTTATATTGTTTTTAAGCAGAGTAAAGAATATTTGAAATTAGAGAGTACTACCCTAAAAACTATGGTGAAAATTAGGGTAAAAACTAGGGTGAAAATAATTGTCCTTATCAAAGAGAATCCTTCAATAACCATACTTGAACTTGCTGATAAGATAGGTTTGACAGTTAAGGGAATTGAATGGAATATTAAAAAACTTAAGGAAGATGGAAAATTAAAAAGAATCGGACCAGCTAAAGGCGGCTATTGGGAAGTGATAAAATAATTTTCTATGTGTGAAGAGAAAGAGAAATGATTGAAATGGAAAGAAGGTTGAAAGAAAATAATAAATGAATAATTTTTTTAAAGAGATAATCTCTAAGGCAACTAACAATGAAAGAAATAAAGGTTAAATCTGAAGGACACCGCAGAAGACTGCGAGAAAAATTTATAAAATCCGGTATTTCAGGCTTTCACGATTATGAAATAATTGAATTGCTTCTGACTCTTGGAACTCCACGAAAAGATTGTAAACAACAAGCAAAAAAGGCAATAAAGAAATTCAAATCATTGAAAGGTGTACTTGAAGCTCCAATGGACAAACTTCAGGAAATAGATGGAATTGGACCTCATAATTCCTTTGGCATAAAAGTTTTCCAGGAGATATCAGAACGATATCTAAAAGAAAGAATTATTGGAAAAAAAATACAATTAAAATCATCAAAAGCAGTTTATGATTATTTATTCCAGTCTATGCAAAAAAAATGAAAGGGAAATTTTTAAAGTATTATTTTTAGATGCAAAAAATAAGATAATAAATACAGAAGATCTTTTTGAAGGAAGCTTGGACTCTAGCGTTGTTTATCCTCGTGAAATAATGAAAAAAGCAATTAATTATAATTCAGTTAGTTTAATTTTCGTTCATAACCATCCCTCAGGAAATCCGGAACCTTCTCAAAGTGATAAAGATATTACCAAAAATTTAGTAAATGCTGGTAATGTTATGCAGATTAAAATCCTTGACCATATTATCATAGGCGATAATAAATATTACAGTTTTGCTGATGAGGGTTTAATTGACGAATATAACCTAAATTTATTAAGTGTCCAAAGAGGAAATAAAAATGAATAAATTAAGCAAAGAAGAAATTGAATTTATTACAAAATACTTAAATGAAGGTAAACCATTGCCAGACAGTTACAGGTATATAATCCCATTTGAAACTAAAAAAGAGTATGAATTAACTTATGAAGGGAAAGAACGAGAAGAAGACATACTTGCTGATACTATGGCAGTTCCTTTACAACCCGTGAAAACTTTTGGAAACGGAAATGACGGTTGGACTAATAAACTTATATTTGGTGATAATCTTCAAGTTCTTAAAGCCTTAATGGATGTCACTGAGGTTTATGACAAAAATACTGGTAGAGGGAAAGTAAGGCTAATTTATATTGATCCACCTTTTGGCACAGGAGATATTTATGATGCTAAAGGTAATGCTCCAGCTTATTCTGCAAAACTTCAAGGTGCTAAATTTATAGAATTCTTAAGAAAGCGACTTGTATTTTTGAGGGAAATTTTAGCTGATGATGGAACTATTTATGTGAGAATAGATTACCATTTTGGACATTATATTAAGGCTGTGATGGATGAAATATTTGAAAAAAATAATTTTCAGAATGAGCTCATAGTCAATAGAATATGTAAAAAGGGGTTTGGTGCTAATAGATTTCCCACAGCTACGGATTCAATATTTTACTATAAAAAATCTAAACAATTTATTTTTAAAGGGTTTAGAAAAAAGATTAACGAAAAAAGAGGAGTTCGATGGCATTCAATGGACTCTATGACTGGCTCTAGAACGACTGGGGTCCCAAGGATAATTTTAGGAAAAAAAATGGTACCACCGATGGGAAGAGTTTGGACCTTTAGCCAAGAAAGAATTTACAAAATGGAAAAAGAAGGAAAGATAAAATTAAATAAATCTGGAAGACCCGTTTATAAAATTGAAGCAACTGATACAGAATCCATTGATTCTAATTGGACAGATATTCCTGGATATACATTTAAATGGAAATATCCCACAGAGAATTCTGAACAACTCCTTGAACGGATAATCGTAGCTTCCTCCAATCCTGGAGACATTGTCCTTGATATCTTTGCTGGTTCAGGAACAACAGGAGCAGTGGCAGAAAAACTTGGCAGAAGATGGATAATGGTTGACTGCGGAAAACTTGCTATTTACACAATGCAAAAAAGGTTACTCAATCTTAAGGAAAAGATTGGAAATAAAGGAAAACTACTAAAACCAAAACCTTTTACAATTTATAATGCTGGTCTTTATGATTATAAAATGGTAAAAGAATTACTATGGGAAAAATACAGAGAATTTGTGCTTAAACTTTTCCAATGCAGGGATGAAAAACATAGAATTACTGGAGTAGAATTGGACGGTTATCTTGGTGAAGATAATGTAATGGTATTCAATTATAAAAAACATAAAGATGTGATTTTGGATAGAGGCTTTATTGACGACCTACATAAAATTCTTGGAGACAAAATAGGTTATAAATTCTTTATTATTGTTCCAGCAGCAAGCGTTATGTTCTTTGAAGATTATATAGAGAAAGGAAAAACAAAATATTTTGCTCTAAGAATTCCTTATTCCATAATTGATGAACTTCACCGTAAAGGATTCACTCATATCATACAACCAATTCGTGAAGCAGATGTAAATGCAACAATAGATTCTGTTGGTTTTGACTTTATAAGAACCCCAGATGTGGAATGTGACTATTTCATAAGTAAATCCAATGAAGAACTTTTTAACAAAGCAATTATTAGTATAATAAAATTCACAAGTACTATTTTATCAAAGAAACCGCTTAAGTTTGAAAATAGAGAAACACTTTCAATGATTATGATAGATTATGATTATGATGGCAATGTATTTGATTTTGATAATGTATTTTATGCTGAAGATATTAAGAAACAAGACTGGGAAGTTCGTTTAGATACGGATAAAATAACTAATCAAATAATGATTATTTATATTGATATTTTTGGGAATGAGAAGAGGGAAGTTAAAAGTCTAAAGGATTTTAAGGACTAATCTATGTTTACGCCAATACATTTACTACCACAATTCAATACAAAAGAGTTAAATATATATCGGGATCGATGGAACGATACTGATGGTCAACGTCTTCGAGATAAAGTTCTTGAGATGATTAGGAATGGAGCAGGAGAAGACTTTCTACAGAGGGACTTTGAACAAGGGAAACTAGGGTTCTTAGAGAATATGTGTGACTTGAAGGGAATAGATATTTTTAAAGAAGATATAAATTTTCCCGCGAGTGACAATTTTGAAGGAATAAATTTTTCTTATGCCAAATTCTATCATTCAAAATTGAAAAACGCAGTTTTCCTCAATACCACTTTTAACTTTATAAAGATGTATAACTGCGAATTCATTAATTGTATTTTTTTATGTACGAGTTTTTATGGTGCTAGCTTGGAGAAAATTAAATTTATAAATTGTGATTTTATTGAGGGCGACAAGATGACTAACTGCGACTTCAGAGATTCAAAATTTAAGAAATGTTTTTATATTGAGAGGCTGTTTTTCGACTGTAGATTTGATGAGACAACTTCTATAGAAAACCCAATAAATGAACCCTTGACCTCAAGCACGATAGTACTCAATAAGTCTGAACTTGCAGAGATATACAAGGGAATTAAAGAAAATTACGTTGCAGGCAATGTCTTTAAGCAATCCAGACAATATTTTTTCAAACAAAAACAATGTATTACACGCCATAACGCAAAGAATTTACGAGAAAAAATTTTAGGCTATTTTCTTGAATTAATTGCAGGTTATGGCATTAAGCCAATTCGCACTCTACTGAGTATGCTGGTAATGTTTCTTTTTTATTCCTCAATTTTTGTGGTTAAGATAGGAACTGCTGAAGGACTTATATTAAGTGCAGGTGCTTTTTTCACCTTTGGTGCAAGTACCAATTATCTGCAAACTCTAGGGGTTTTCTTTAAGATTATCTATATAGCAGAAGCTTTCACTGGGATATCGTTGATAACACTATTTATTACTGTTATAGCTAAACTTTGGTTTGGGGAGAAATAAAGTTATGCTTGATAAAAAAGTCTTCAAAAATCAAGACCTCGTTCTCAAGGTTTCTCCAAATATTGATCCAAACAAATTTGATATTAATAAGTATGAAGCATTTCTTGATGCACTTTGCGGAGAGAGGGAATATCAAAAAGAGGCCATAAGGGTGACCTTGCGTTTTCTTCTGGGATGCCAATATAATAATCTTAAAGAATTAGCAGAAGAGAATTACCATCAGAATCCAGTTCTTCAGGAAAGATATGACTCTTTAGAAGATTTCTACAAATACTTACAATTACCTGATAAACTTTATTGCACTATTGACTTAGCAACTGCTACCGGGAAAAGTTATGTTCTTTATGGAATTGCCCGAATTATGCTTGCAGAAGGAGTTGTTGACCAAGTATTAGTTCTTTGCCCATCAAACACAATAGAGACAGGCCTTACAGAAAAATTTCGTTCATTATCAGCAGATGGAATTCTAAAGGATTTACTGCCTGATTCTGCAAAGATTCTAAATCCACGAATAATTAATGCCACACAAACAATAAGAAAAGGTGATATTTGCATAGAAAACATACATGCAACTTATAAACGAACCAAATCTGCTATAGAAGATAGTCTTGGGGGAAAAGGTGAGAGAACCCTTGTGCTTAATGATGAAGTTCATCATATGGCAAATCCTCCTGCTCGAGATATGGCTATAAAAAAATGGAAGGAATTTCTTCTTGATACAAAATACAATTTCAGATATATTATAAATAACACTTTCTTCATATTTCGGATAAAGAAAATTTTTTGTCTGAATATTGAATTTTCTTTCCTGCAAAGAATAATTCCCGTTTTGGATGGCATTGAATATCGTTGGTGTGAATGCGATATTCCCTGATCGCTCTTTGGAAAACCTGATAATTCTACCTTTATCGAAAGAAAGATTGTTCTTTCCTCTAACCGAATGTTTTGTTTTCTCTCTTTTGGCAAAATTCATCCGCACTTTCTGTAGAGCTTTTGCATCGATAGAAAATTTTGTTTCAGCTTCCTTTTTTAAAATATTTTTTTTGATAATTGTTCTGTACTTAGGAAGATATTTTGGATCCGTTTTTATATTTCTAAGCTTAACTAATCCCAGTATGAGTTCAATTATCTGTCGGACCGACATTTTTTCTTCAAAGAGGAATAATGATTTACCTGCTCCTCGCTCTGATGGTGGAATTATAATTTCTGAGTCAGGATTGGATAAGAGATTAAGAATTCCTTTCAGATATTGTAAACTCATTTTGGAATCGTGATACCTATCGAACATCTTGATCATTTCTTTCAAGAGAATAATTTGTTCTTTGGTCAATTCCTCTTCTTCAGCAAACCTAACCGGAAGTTTGGGAATATCGGACTCTAAATTTTCAGGGCTTTGAGATTCGAGCCAATGTACAACATCACTCAAAGCCCGAATCATTTTTTTTCCTGTTGGATCAAACCTCCTTCGGAAAATAGATTGATATTTTTATTTATTTCGGCGGTTTTATTCTCTGTTTTTTTTGGATATTTCTCTTCTTTGATATTTGCGAAAAACTCGTCTATTTCCACTTTTGTCAAAGGTTTGGAAAGTCCGCCTTCCCGTGTTCGATGTCCGAGAACGAATTTCGCTGCTTGTTTGATATGACGTAGTTCAACATGTTTTTTCATCTCGAAAGCAGCATGAGTTCTGGCTGTTTTGATGATCCCAATATCTGCTCGATGTCCATCGACTTTATTGTTTGCACAGAATTTCACGACAATATCATAAAATTCCGATTTCACTTCGATCTCATCCAGAAGTGTTCTGCTGATATTGATAAAATTTTTCAGATTTTCCGTTTCTTGTTGAAATTGTTCTCTGAATTTTGCAGGATCCTTTTCATAAGCTAGATTGCGGTTAATTATTTCTTTTCTAAGAATTTCATCTGTTACTGAATCGAGCATAACCGAGAGTGGGAATCGATCCAATATTTGTGGTCGTAATTCACCTTCTTCTGGGTTCATCGTTCCGATCAAGAGAAATTCTGATGGATGAGAAATGGAAAATCCTTCTCGTTCGATGCGATTCCAACCCATTGCCGAAACATCGAGAATATCATCGACAATATGATCCGGAAGCAGATTCACTTCATCGATATAAAGAATTTGACGATGTGCTTTTGCCAGAATTCCCGGAATAAAACGATGTTTTCCTTCCTTTAAAAGCAGTTCGACATCGACATTTCCCAGAAGTCTGTCTTCTGTAATGCTCAACGGAACCGGAACATTCACGACTTCTTTGGATATAATTTCCTTTTTTTCTTCAGAATATTTTTTCCGGCAATCTTCACACCAATATTCCGGTTTTTCCGGATTACAATTGAATTTACAGTCCTTTAAAACATCAATTCCCGGGATGATATCTGTCATAGAATAAACTGCTGTGCTTTTCCCCGAACCTTTGACACCTTTGATCAGCAATCCGCCCAACTTGGGATTGATGATATTCAGGATAATTCCGAGAAGCAGTTCTTCCTGTCCGACAATTGCAGTAAAAGGATAATTAATTTTTACCATTTTCACCTCACATATTTATTAATTTTAATTTTCACTAACGGTTTGCGTGTTTGTGAAGTCCGTCAGCTGAAGGATTTAGCGAAGCGTCGCAAACCCGAAGTTAGGCGAAGGCAACAATAGGGATTTATTCCTTACTCTCAAAACTTTGTTCATGATATTCTTTGCTCAATATGGAATATATCTTCATATCACTGAATTTACTCTTAATGAACATCTGTTCCCTTAGAATACCTTCAAATTTCATTCCTACTTTTTCTAAAACCTTTTGAGAACCTATATTCTCCACAAAACATTTCGCATAAATCCTATTCAAATTCATCTTTTCAAACCCATACTTAATTACTTCCTTTACCGCCTCTGTCATGAGCCCTTTTCCCCAATACTCCCTAGACAAAGCAAAAGCAATTTCTGCAAGAGAATGTACTGGCACCCATAAAACATAACCACAGGTGCCAATAAATTTATTATTTTCTTTATAAACTATTCCCCATTCGCTCACCTCGTTATTCTCATATCTACGAAGCACAGATTTAAGAAAGTCTATTGAATCATCTATAGATTTATGAGGCGCCCAAGTAACATATTTTGTTACTTCAGGATCTGAGGCATATTCAAACAAATCCTCTGCATCTTTTAAGGTCATCTTTTTTAAAATCAAAGACTTGGTATATAATATTGGAATATTGCTAAATATATCTTCGATTTTCATATTTACACCCTCCTATCTTGCTTTGAAATTCATTTGCTTTCGTGTAACATCCTGTGTGTTTGCAAAGTGCCAAAGGCATTCGTGTGAGCGAAGCGCAAACACGCTTTTAGCGGAATTTGCCTTCAACATCATTCTTTCGCCTCCTTCACAAAATCTTTCCATTGCTTATTAATCCAGTTTTCAATACCTTTTTCTTTAATTTCCATTAAGTTTTCAATGCAATGAAATTTTATAACTCCAGGATTACTTTTTAACAAACCGCATGGAAAATCAGCACATTCAATGCATAAGTTGTAACCCTTTTGCGAACAACATTGTCGAATTTTACATCTATCTTCTTTAGGATTTTTGGCTATCTCTGTTTTGCAACCTGAACATATTCCTGAGTTCGATAGAATTTTCAAACCTTTTTTCAAATTTTCTATGTCGATTTTTTTCTCAAGAAGCCGCCTAAATCCATATCCTTCTATCATATCCAACGCTGATTGAAATGTTTTTCTTATCTTTCCTGTGAACCAATCACAAGTATGACAATACGAACCACAGAACGACATAAACCGTTTCTTTTCTCCATCATAATCCATTTTTATCTCCTCTCTGTTTTAAGGCAATTTCCACTAACATTTGTATCCACGAATACCTATTACGTTAATACTGCTTATTTTGTTTATATCTGCAAAATATTGCGTGAATTTTAGTTTTAGATTTATCAAATTATTTTATTTCCTATAAATGTATTACTTAATTCCAAATTATCTAACGGACTCACAATTTTTTTTTGCATTCTATATTATGTTGTTATAATTTCGATTGCCTGCCCCGCAGTTTTGAAAAAATGTATCGGGATTTTTGAATTCTTATATCCCAGAAGGTGTTGGACATATCTAAGATCAGTTCCATGTTCTAGCAAATGAGTGGTAGAACTATGACGTAATGTGTGAATAGTTGCCTTATTTCTTCTGTTTTCATAATAATTTTATTTGCATTTCTTTTTGAGTAATCGATTATTATCCTGTCAAGAAGTTTGCCTACAATTTTAAATATTAATGTAATTAAGGAATCCTAACTCGGATAAACCGAAACCAAAAAGAATTCGCCACAGAGAACACAGAGAGCACAGAGAAAGATAAAAAATAATATATAAAAAGTTGGGATAAAATTTAAATGGTATAAACACTTATCAATAAAGGCTTCACAGAATTAGATGAAATTATTTTGCCAAAATATAGCAGAATTATAGAATTAAGTGAGTAGGGAACGAGGATTCCTGATCAGGTCAGGAATGATATGGTTTTTTGTCTTATATTTATGGTCTACCAAGCCAGTCTTCATTGCATTACGCCTTGGTAAACTGGGGCTTAGTAGCTAGAGGAAAAGGTGTAGAGACGGGTTTATCCTGTCGGTATGGAAACACGAATTATCTTGTCATAAGTCTGCTTTGGTGTATCATTATTTATCTGGAGAAAACTGGGAGAAGAGCTTGTGACAAGTAATTCGCAAGGTTTAAAATATTAAAAAACCTTATCTCAGCAAGATCAGTTTCCTAATGCTCTCTTCGCTACCTGCTTTCATTTTCAGGAAATATACCCCGGATGGTACATTATGGCAATCCCATTCAAGCGTATGATCTCCCGCTTGTTTGCTCCCTTCGAATAATGTCTCCACTAACTGCCCTTTGATATTATAAACTTCTAAACTAACTGGTTCTTCTTGTTTAAGAGAATAATGTATAATTGCATTTGTGTTAATGGGATTGGGGAAATGAGAGAGATTAAACATATCGGGATTTATCTCAGGGTCTGTTGAAACTAGAGAGCATGACTTATCTAATAGCATACTCGACTAACAATCAAAAACAACTAAACAGATTGAAGTTGTTTTATTAATTCTTTGAATTCAGTTGAATCTTTCTCCAAAACATGAGCATTAAGTCTTTTTAATAATTCAACCCCATGCTTTATTTTATGATATTTTTTCCCGTTAGAGTTTTTTGTAATTTGTTGTAAATATTCAGCAGGATGCTCAAACTCTTTATAATTTTTTTTGGTTATTCTCTGAGAGATATCGTCATTATAAAAATCATCAAGAATTTTTGGTTGAGATAAAAACCAGGCTTCCATTTCCTGAATCATAAAAAAAACGAAATTTGAAAAATCATTTAGTTGATATTCATCTATTTTTTTGTTTTTATTAGATTCACAATCATCTAAATCTATTAATAAAAAACTGTATTCAGATAAGTTTTTATTTGTAGAATTATTTATGAAGGTTTTTTTTGCTTCTGTTACACCGTTCCCCATTTTAATTCTTGGCATATTTCCTTTTAACTTCTGTACTAGTAGCTTATGAAATCCTTCTCTTAAATTTCCATTCGTGTCATCTTTGGTTCCTTCGATAAACAAAATCTTTCTTACCAACGATTTCCTCCCAGATCACCTTGTCTCCACATTTGTCCAATGCTGAATTTATCATACCATCCTTTAAAATCTTTATCTGAAAATTGATTTATAACAGTTTCATTTTTATCATTTTTTTCAAAAACTCTAATATTTTCTAAATTAAATGCGTTTAGAATATTTTCTGAGTGAGTAGCAATAATAAATTGAGTTTCTGTTGAAAATTCCTTAATCGCGCTTGTAATTTGTGACATCATATCAGGATGAAGACCAGTTTCGGGTTCATCGATACAAACAAGCTGTCCTCTATTTGGATTATAAAAAATTGATAGTAAACAAAGGAAATGTAATGTTCCATCTGAAATATTACTGACATGGATTACCTTATCAAGTCCCTTTTCTTCTAAAACAAGCTCGATATTTGAACCAACCTGATTAAAAGCAACATCCAAATAATTAGGATTTACATCGTTTAATTTTTTCAACATTTTTCTGTGATTTGTCATAAAATTCATTCTTAAAGTATTCAATATTTGAGCTAGATTTCTTCCGTCTGCAGCAAGTCTTCTTTCGGAAGTTGGTAATACTGCATTTCTAATCTTACTGTATGGAGTAGTATCAATATAAAAGTAGACTATCGATTCCCTAATAGTTTTTTTTATTGTATCCTGAACCCAAAATCTTTCAGGATCACTAATATTGTTTAATGCTAATTCTTGGGGATCAAAATCTTTATATTTAATTAATCCAAGATTTCTTGCATAAGATGAATCTGGTTCTTCTTCGTCAGGTTTTCCCCATACGCACCCCTTTCCATTATTAAATTCAAGATAGATAAAATCATCTTCTTTTTCCTTCTTAACGTAAATTTTCTCTGTAACATAATAATTACTAAATCCGGGATTTTTATGGACAATGATTTTATAATAAAAATCTTCTCTGAAATTGTAACCGAATTTGGAAAATACGTCTTTATTTAACTCATATTCAATTATAAAGTACTTCCTATCCTTTTTCTCATTTTCTAAATCGCTAAAATATATATTATCAAAGCCTCCCCAATTATCGATAATGAGATTCTTCAGTCCTATTCCAGTGACTCCTTCATAAAGTAATTTTATCGCCTTTAAAAAATTAGTCTTTCCCGAACCATTTATACCAATCAGAACATTAGTATCTTTTTCTAATTCAACCTTTGCATCTTTAAAACAAAAAAAGTTTTTAAACCTTATTGATTTAATCATATTTACTCCTAAATTTGACAAAAAATCTATAACCAGAAAAATAAATAAACTCAGGTAATGTCAAATGATAAATAAAATAAATTTCCATATAAATTCGAAATCATCTTACCAAACAAATTCGGCATTTCACTTCTTTCAACATCTAAACTCCTAATTTAACTCTTCTCAAATAGTTCGCTTTGTTTTTTTGAGTTTTCTCCTGTCTGTTCTATGCCAAAATGCTTGTATGCTTTTTCTGTGGCTTCTCTTCCGCGAAGAGTTCTTTTTAGAAATCCTTTTTGCAGAAGATAGGGCTCGTAAATTTCTTCGATTGTTCCCGCATCTTCACCAATAGCCATTGAAAGGGTTTTCAATCCGACCGGACCACCCTGATAAAACTCGATGATCGTCTGGATAAGTTTCTTATCCATTTCATCCAAACCAAGTTCGTCAACTTCCAGCATTTTGAGGGCAGCATCAGCGATCTCTTTTGTAATCACACCATCGCCCTTAATCTGAGCGTAATCACGGACACGTCGAAGAAGGCGGTTTGCAATTCTCGGGGTCCCGCGGGAACGACATGCAATTTCCTGCGCTCCATCTTTTGTTATTTCTACATTCAACAATTTTGCAGAACGCAGCACTATCTTAAAAATCTCTTTTGTGTCATAATAATCAAGCCGAAGCACAAGTCCGAACCTGCTGCGAAGCGGAGAGCTTATCAAACCGGCACGCGTGGTCGAACCCACAAGTGTAAATGGTTCTAGGTTAAGTCGCAGAGTTCTCGCGCTCGGTCCCTGGTCAATGATGATCTCAAGATTGAAATCCTCGATCGCAGGATATAGATATTCCTCAATCACATGATTCAAGCGATGTATCTCATCAATAAAAAAGACATCCTTTGCGCTGAGATTTGTCAGAATCCCCGCTAGATCGGACGGTTTCTCTATCGCAGGTCCGGATGTGGTTTTGAGTTCTGTCTTCAGCTCATTTGCAATAATAATGGAAAGGGTAGTTTTTCCCAGCCCAGGAGGACCGTAAAAAAGTATGTGGTCAATGGGCTCATTGCGCTGTTTGCACGCTTCAATTGTGATTGAAAGGATTTCCTTTATTTTTTCCTGTCCGACAAAATCCTTCAGCGTTTTCGGACGCAGTGTTGTGTCATAAGTAACATCGTCGTCCACTATTTCGGGATCGTTTATTCGTTCTTCCATACAAACCTCATTACATTTCTTTGAGCTCGAGTATCCTGTCGCGGATCTCGGCAGCTTCTTCGAAGCGCAAATCCCTTGCCAGGCGGTTCATCTCTTTTGTCAGCAGTTCGATTGCGTCTTCTTTGCTATTTATTGTGAGATACTTTTTGAAATCAAGTTTTTTCTGTTCTGCAGCTCCGAAACCCTTTTTCTGCTCCTTCTTGAACTCGGCAACAGAGGTGGACTTCATGATGCTTTCAATTGTTTTACTTATTGATTCGGGTGTAATATTGTGCTTTTTATTGTATTCTTTCTGGATTTTTCTGCGGCGGTTCGTTTCACTGATCGCATACTTCATTGCTTCGGATACTTTATCAGCATAGAAAATCACTTTACCGTCAATATGCCGTGCTGCACGTCCCGCAGTTTGAATAAGCGAGCGAGTTGAACGGAGAAAGCCAGCTTTATCAGCATCGAGAATCGCAACAAGCGCCACTTCGGGCAGATCGAGTCCTTCCCGCAGCAGGTTCACACCAATAAGCACATCGAACTCACCTAACCGCAAATCCCTGATGATCTCAATTCTGTCCAGCGTATGCACTTCGCTATGCAGATACTTTGCTCTCACCCCAATTTGTGATACATAATTCGTAAGATCTTCTGCCATTTTTTTAGTCAGTGTTGTCACAAGCACGCGCTGTCCTTTTGCCGCATGTTTTTGTATTTCCTCGAGCAGGTCATCGACCTGAAATTTAGCTTTCTTCAGTTCGATCTCCGGATCAATAAGTCCTGTTGGTCGGACAATCTGTTCAACGATCACTCCTTGTGATTTATCAAGCTCATAGGCAGCAGGCGTGGCAGACATGAACACGACCTGGTTCATCATATTCTCGAATTCATAAAATCTCAAAGGACGATTATCATAAGCAGAAGGCAGGCGGAATCCATTATCAACCAGCGATTTCTTTCTTGAGAAGTCTCCTCCAAACATGGCATGAACTTGCGGGATCGAAGCATGAGATTCATCGATGATCATGAGATAATCATCGGGAAAATAATCCAGCAGGCAGGCGGGACGTTCCCCTTGTTTTCTTCCTGAAAGATGGCGCGAATAATTCTCAATGCCGGATACATATCCAACTTCACGCATCATCTCGAGGTCAAAACTTGTTCTCTGCTGGATTCGCTGTGCCTCGATCCACATTTTTTTATATTTGAAATACTTCACACGATCGTCCACCTCTTTTTTGATTTTTCTAAGTGCGTTTTCAAGATTTTCTGGTGAGGTAATGAAATGCCGCGCAGGATAGACTGCATACTCGTCAAGCTCTTCCAGAATTTCACCGGTTAGAGGGTTGATGCGATATAATTTTGTGATCTCATTGATATCAAACTCAACTCTGATAGAATTCTCCAAATATGCAGGATATATCTCAACTACATCACCACGCACACGAAAGGTTCCCCGTTGAAATTCAAAATCATTTCGCGCATAATAAATATTCACCAATTTGCGAAGAAGCTCATCCCTTTCCAGTTCCTGTCCAACTTTCAGGTCGATAAGCGATTCCCTGTATTGCTCGGGCACACCCAACCCGTAAATACACGATACGCTTGCAACAATAATGACATCTCTGCGCTCCATCAAAGACATTGTGGCACGCAACCGAAGTTTATCTATCTGCTCGTTGATATCCGCATCTTTTTCAATATATGTATCGCTCACAGGCAGGTAAGCTTCCGGCTGATAGTAATCATAATAACTAACAAAATATTCAACAGCATTCTTTGGGAAAAGCTGCTTCATCTCACCAAATAGCTGAGCTGCAAGTGTTTTATTATGAGAAATAATGAGCACTGGTTTTTCTACATTTTTGATAACATTTGCGATCGTAAATGTCTTTCCTGAACCGGTTACACCGAGAAGAGTTTGGAAAGGAACGTTCTTTTTGATGTTTTTTGTAATTTCCTCAATTGCCTGAGGTTGGTCGCCTCGGGGAGCATAATCGGATACTAATTCAAAGTGTTTCATGATTTTGTGTAAAACTTGACAGGTTATCCTTTACATGAAAGACAAATACCTTACCATTTTATCAGGGCCCATAGCTCAGTTGGTAGAGCTCCCGGCTCATAACCGGGCGGTAAGAGGTTCGATCCCTCTTGGGCCCACCATTTTTTATCAACATAGTCTTGTGGAATCTCACACTTATTCATAAATAACTTACCACAGAGGACACAGAGCAAACAGAAAATATAAATTCACTCATCTATTTAACGATCGATTTAAGAAATAGGTTTTTATTTATTTCTATCATTCCATTTTAATTTCTTAACTGGAGGGATATCGCAAATAATATTTTTTATAACTTCCTAAATAATGTTTTATATAGCTATTTTTATTTTTACTCAATGTCCTCTGTGCTCTCTGTGGTTATATATAAATTTTGTTTCGGTTTTCTCGAACTGAGATAGCACAATTTTATAATTTAACCAACCTGTAATTTGAGAAGATCGAGAATCGTTTTATTGTCAGGAGCTTGTACAATTTTTTCTTTAATATGGTCTTCTCTGAAAAGCTGGCTTAAATAGGAAAGTGCGAAAAGATGCTGTTGCTCGGTCTTCAATAGTAATAGGAAGAACAGATTTACCTGCGCCCTGTCCATAGAGCGGAAATCAAGACCCTCTCTTGAAATGCCAAGCAGAACTGCTGAAAAATTGATCTTATCAGTGTGAACGCTTCGTGGATGCAGAAATGCAACGCCGTTTCCTATACCAGTAGATATAAGACGCTCCCGTTTGCTGAGCATATCAAAGAGCCAGCTCTGATTGGTGCAAACACTGTTTTCCTTAGCAAATTGTGACATTGTTGCGAGCACTTCAAAGCGGTGTTTTGCATTCAGGTCTCCGAGAATAAAATCCGAATTTATGAACGAGAAAAATCGGCTGACTACATTTTCCAACGCGATTTTCTCCACATTTGGTTTATCCTGCGTACCTTTCCACGATTCAATATCCTCTTTGATAAAGCGCCACTGATTCCCGACTTTGATCCCTTTGAGTTTTTTCAAAGAAACTAAGTTCACTATTGTTTCCGGTGACATGTTTAAATATTTTGCAGCTTCACCCAGAGTTAAAATTTCATCTTTTGCCATTTGATTATCCTCCAATAAATAAAGTACAAATGACGAAATTGTAGTCAAACTTTTTATTATAAATTTTCAAATTTCAAATTAATAGCACGCAGATACACGAAGATTGAGCAGATCAATAGTCAAAATTAATTTTTCATTTTCTTAATTTCTTTTCGTGTTAATTAGTGTTAATTAGTGGTTAAATTTCTTTTTATTTGACACAGAAAATGCCGGCAGCATTTTCTTATTCAAGAAGGTTCATATGATAAAAAAATATTTCTTGATCTCAATAATTTTTCTCTGCGTTCTTGGATGCGGGCATTATTCTTTTTACACGCGCTCAAATCCGCATCTTAAGACGGTCATGATAGCAGAATTTGATAATGATACCGAGCAATACGAGCTACCCGGACTTGTCTCAGAATATCTGACTGATGCATTCATCGAAGATAACCGCCTTGACGTGCAGGGTGATGATGCCGACATGGATATTCGGGGAACTGTCCGCTCCTATAAAAGGATAGTCAATGCTTATGATATGCAGGAAAATCCACTTGAATGGAAGGTTACGATCGTCTTTCAGGTCGAGGCAAAGGATATGGTGCGTGATGAGGTGATCTGGCAGAATAATAATTTGAGTCACTCCGCACTTTATGGTACAGGCACGGCAGCAGAAGAGGAAGACGGACAGGGAATCGAGCTTTTCTCCGAAGAAGATGCTCAGAAATCCATCATATATGAGCTTTGTAATGTGATCCTTTCAAATACGATCGAGCAATGGTAGAAAATGAGGATCAATAAATTTCTTGCACAGGCAGGACTCGGCTCGCGGCGCTCCTGCGAACAGCTTGTGCTGGACAGTAAAATACGTGTTAATGGAAAGATAATTAAAGACCTCGCAACTGACATCGACCCGCAGAATGATATTGTGGAATACAAAAATAAAAAGCTCCGGTTTTCATCAAACAAGATATATTTGATGCTGAATAAGCCCATTGGATATCTCGTCACGGCTGAGGATCCGTTTAAGCGCAAAACTGTGTTTGATCTGCTCCCTGAGTTTAAAGAGCATGTCTTCCCGATTGGTCGCCTTGATAAGAATTCTGAGGGATTATTACTTCTCTCGAACGATGGAGATTTTGCTCAAAAGATCACACATCCAGGTAAGAAACTTCCCAAAACATATCTTGTGAAAGCAAAGGGACGAATTTACTTCCGCCAACTAAGAGAACTACGCGAAGGTGTCCAGCTTGAAGACGGGAAAACACTTCCTGCAAAAGTCTTCATAAAAAGTTTTAACAAAGCTCAAAATCTTACAAAACTCCGCATGGTGATCTATGAAGGGAGAAATCAGCAAATACGGCGAATGCTCAAAACTGTTGGAAGTTCTGTGATCGAACTCAAACGCGTGCAGATCGGTGATATCAATATTGGGAAGATGCCAAAAGGCGAATGGCGCTATCTCAAAGAAAAAGAGGTCAGGGGTATCACAAAAGAGCGCAGTTAGCAGGAATGGATACTCAAAAAAAAGCATATTCTTTTGTGATCCTTGCAGTAATACTCTGGTCAACAGTTGCTTCTGCTTTCAAGATAAGTCTTCGTTATGTTGATTATCTCGAGTTACTGCTGTATTCCTCTTTTTTTTCGACATTCATTATTTTTGCTGTTCTCCTTATCCAAAGAAAACTGTATCTGCTGAGAACGTATTCGACAAAGGATTTACTCTTTGCGGCATTTCTTGGTTTTCTCAATCCATTTCTGTATTATATCGTGCTTTTCAAGGCATATTCGATCTTGCCTGCACAGGAAGCGATCACGCTCAATTACACGTGGCCACTGATGCTCGTGCTTCTTTCCATTCCCTTACTCAAACAAAAAATAAAGCTTCTGAGCATTGTAGCAATTATTATAAGCTTTTTTGGTGTGATCATAATTGCTACTCGCGGTAATATCGCTGGATTAAGCTTTTCGGACTTAAAAGGTGACCTGCTTCCACTGAGTAGCGCTGTGATATGGGCATTATTCTGGATATTCAGTCTCAAGGACAAGCATGATGTTGTCGTGAAACTGTTTGTGAGTTTCTGTTTCGGATTGTTTTTCAGCATCGGACTTATCATTGTCCGTTCGACTTTCGTGGGCTTTTCTCTACCAAATATCAAAGGTGTTCTTGGTTCTGCGTATGTGGGATTTTTTGAAATGGGCTTACCCTTTATTGTGTGGCTTAGCGCACTCAAATATGCAAAAACAACTGCTCAAGTTAGTAATTTTATATATATAACACCATTCCTTTCCCTATTTTTGGTAAGCATTGTTGTTGGAGAAAAAATCCTTTTTTCAACAATTATTGGACTTGTCTTTATCATCGCAGGTATTATTTTGCAACGATATACCAACCCGATAAGAAAGAACATATAATATATTATTCACCACAGAGAATGCAGAGATTTACTCATTCAGAATTATGTTTCTCCCACTCCAAAACATATAATACGATTTAGCTTAAATAAAGAATTTCTACCTAATTCAAGTTTATATATGGTAGGTTCAAGTTTTTATTGCAACAATTAAATTATTAAATACCTCTTTAGGAGTTAGCCAATTCAAGGTTTTTCTTGGTCTTTCATTCAACATGTTTTG
>ASNI01000020.1 GCA_000404785.1 Cloacimonetes bacterium SCGC AAA252-N17 | reverse complement strand
GATTACAAAAATATCTCTGTGTTCTCCGTTTTACCGAACCTCGTAGCGTGAATATCCGACTATAGATGAAGCCGTTCTTTTTTGTGTCTAAACTGCTACATTCCTGACACCGTTTTTTTTCGTTATACTCATGACACAAGTATAATCTATTGTAACTTCCTATGCCAACCAACTTCATGTGCCTTTCCAGACACAGTTAAGTTAACACTCCCGAATGATTAAAAAATATGGGAGATTCTTCTTCATCCTGATAAATCGGGAATCATCAGAATGACAATGCTTTTTTAAAAATTTTACAGTATGCTTGTTTGCCAAACTTATCTTGTACATAACTTTATCCTTATCTTCTATTACACGCTGTCTTAATTCTCCGAGAATATACAAACACATAAGCAAAATAATTGACAGCAAATTGACCTCTATGCATTTATTTCAATAAGTTCATAAACAGATTTGGAGATATAATGGCAGATATATTTTTTACGATCCTTCCCGTTTTTTATTTTTTACTATTCTCCATTATTTTCCTTTTGGGTTTATGGGCTTATAAGGAAATCAAGAATACAAATACAAAGGATGACAAATGAGAGCAGGCGTTATCGGAGTAGGTCACTTAGGACAGCATCATGCAAGGATTTATAGTGAGTTGCAGGACATCGAATCCGTTGGAATTTATGACTCAGACAAAAACAGGGCACATGAAATTGCAGAAAAAAATGGCTGTCAGGTGTATGACAATCTCGACGAACTGCTTCTCAATTCAGATCTTTTGAGCATCGCTTCCCCTACCAAATCACATTATGAATATTCAAAATACTGTGTAGAGCACGGAAAGCATGTGCTCGTAGAAAAACCCATCTGCAGCACACTTGATGATGCCAGGAAGATCGTTGATCTTGTTGAAAAATCCGGAGTGAAGTTCCAGGTTGGACACATCGAGCGCTTCAATCCGGCAATTATGGCGTTATCATCTATTCTGCTTCGTCCCATCTTTATTGAAGCTAACCGTCTTGCACCCTTTACTCCACGCGGTAGCGATGTGCCGGTCGTATATGACATCATGATCCATGACATTGATATAATACTCTCCCTCGTGCAAAGCAAAGTAAAAGAAATAAATGCAGTGGGCGTGCCGATCCTCACCAATGACATTGATATAGCGAATGCAAAAATCGAATTCGAGAACGGAGCTCTTGCAAATATCACTTCCAGCAGGATCTCACTTAAGCGAGAACGAAAGATACGCTTCTTCCAAAAAGACATGTATATTTCTCTCGATTATCAGGAAAAAAAAGTGCGTGTGGTTAGAAAGAATCCTCAAGTCGATGAGATCATGAAAGATGTGATGGCAGGTAAGCGTGATGCCAACATCTTTGAGCTTTTTATAACTGAAGAACTTCCAGTCATAGAAAAAGAGCCGCTTAAAGCTGAGATCGAAAGCTTCGTAAATTCGATAAAGACCAATACTCGCCCCATTGTAAATGCTCAGGATGGTTACGAAGCACTGCGTGTTGCTCAAAAAATCATAGAAAATATTGAACAAAATAGAAAGAGTTTGGATTTGATGTAGTTATGGCAAAGAAAATATTTGTAAAAGATCTTTCGAAATATATCGGAAAAGAAGTTACTCTTCAGGGTTGGGTCAGAAATTATAGAAAAGCCAGCAGCAAACTGCGTTTTGTCATCTTTCGTGACGGCACGGGCGAGGTGCAGGCAGTTGCATGGAAACCGGAACTTGGCGAAGAGAATTTCGATAAGGTGAAAGCCCTCACACTTGAATCTTCAGTGATCATTACCGGCATTCCAAAGAAGCATCCCAATTTTGAGAATCAATATGAACTTCAAATGACAGGTATAAAAATAATTCACATTTCTGAAGATTATCCTATCGGCAAAAAAGATCACGGCGTTGATTTTCTGCTTTCAAACAGGCACCTCTGGCTGCGTTCCAGAAAGCAGAATGCACTTATGAAGATCCGTCATACCGTATATTTTGCGATCTGCGAATTTTTGAATAAGAACGGCTTCTTCAGATTTGACTCCCCGATCCTGACACCCAATGCGTGCGAGGGGACAACCACGCTTTTTGAAGTTCCCTACTTCGATCAGGGTAAGGCATATCTTTCTCAATCGGGACAGCTTTATCTTGAAGCAGGGATCATGAGTTTGGGAAGAGTCTATGATTTCGGACCAGTATTCCGCGCAGAGAAATCAAAAACCCGCAAACATCTTACCGAATTCTGGATGATGGACGCTGAAGCTGCTTATGTTGAGCACAAAGAGAATATGAATATCCAGGAAAAATTGATAAGGTTCGTCATCAAATCTGTGTTGAAACACAATCTTACAGACCTGCAAACGCTTGAGCGCGATATTGAAGCTCTGCGTAAAGCAGATGCCGTTTTTAAGATCATTACATATAAACAAATGATTGAAATTCTTCAACAAAAAGGTATTGATATTCATTATGGTGATGACATGGGCGCTCCGGAAGAAGAAGCTCTTGTTGAGGGTTCGGATGAGCCGATCTTTGTCGAAAAATGGCCAAAGCATATCAAGCCATTTTACATGAAAGTAGATCCGAATGATCCTGAAATTTCTCTGGGTTCAGACCTTATCGCACCGGAAGGATTTGGAGAGATCATCGGCGGATCGCAGAGAGAAGATGATTATAAAATTCTCAAGAAGAGAATGGAAGAAGATGAAATTCCCATTAATGATTATCAATGGTATCTGGATTTGAGAAGATACGGCTCTGTTCCTCACAGCGGTTTTGGTGTGGGACTGGAACGCCTTATTGGCTGGATATCCGGAGTGCGTCATATTCGGGAAACAATTCCCTTTCCTCGAATGCTTTACAGAATTTATCCATAGCGTAATGATAAACCACGAAATACACCCTGATACAGTCGTTCCTCCTTACAGGGCAGGCGAAAAATATGAAATTAATAAGATAACTCTCGATAGAAAATTCTTGAATTCTCGTTCCCAATCCCCTGATTGGGAATGCCTTTTAATTAAAACACATTTTTGCGTTCCCAAAGTGGGCTTTGGGAACGAGATAAAGGGTGTGTGCTTTAGGAACGAGATAAAAGGTATGTGCTTGGGAGCAAGATAAAGAGCATGGGCTTGAGGAAACTTAAAAATAATATGAGCTTAGGTAACTTATGAACTACTTGAGAATACATTGAAGATTATGATTTTTGTATTAATATTTGAAATATTTGAGTTAATTAACAGTATAATTAATGAAGTACAGAATGAAATTATTAAACCTCATTTTCGTGCTTTTCGCATGTCCCGGCGAAGCGCAGCGTAGTCGGATGGTTAAAAAAGTTTTAGGAGTTAACATGAAATATATTTCTTTATTTGCAGCATTTTTACTTTTGAGCTCGAACATCATTCTTGCTCAGGAGCTCACTCCGCAGCAAAATGCCCCATCATCACTATTTTCTTTTCCCTCAACTTTGCCTCTCAATAATCTGAAGATGAGCCAGTCCATCAGTTTTTCAACAACCTATAACAGCGGAACGAAAAGTGCCTATTATCTTAGCAATTTCTGCAGCAGTTTCAAACTTCCACTATCTGAGAAGCTGAATCTCGCACTGGATCTAAACTTTGTAAATTATGGAAAATTCGGCGCCAGCAGTCCCTTGATCTCAAACGAAAATACTAAGGTTTTACCCAACTTCAGTCTTGATTATGCTCCCACACAAAATCTTAGACTTCATATCGAATTCAATAGTTTTCCAACCCATTATCATTCCTTTCGATAAAGGATTTGAATGTGGATCCTCCGGATAGGTTTAATCGCGATCACAGGAATTTTTATAGGATGGCTTTGCACTAAAATCATCTCGCAATTTCCAAAAAGACAGCATATTTTTCACTCAACAAAGTGTAATAACTGCGATACACCGATCAAACCTTTTCAACAGCTTCCTATCATTGGCTATTTTCTTTCTCATGGAAAATGTAGCACGTGTGGAAGGAAATATCGTTCTTTTGTTATCATTGTTCCCTTCATAACACCACTCTTGCTCATCTTGCTGTTCGTTAAGTTCCATTTTTCTCTTTTATTTTTTCAATATTCTCTTCTCACCATCGCAGGTATACTAATATTCTTTCTTGATATCAACGACAGGATCATACCTGACATAATCACATTGCCCATGATATTAGTTGCATTAATTTTTTCATTTTTCAATGATCTCGGTTTTTGGGCAACGCTTCGAGGAGGTGCTTTTTGTGCCGGGATCTTTCTGCTGATCGCAATTATATTTCGTCTCATCACAAAGCGTGAAGGTTTAGGCGGTGGAGACATCAAACTCATCTGTATGATCGGATTTTCCTTGGGATTCAAACTCACTTTTTTAACAATATTTCTCAGTTCAGTAATCGGAATGATCATCTATGCTTTTTCAAAATTTCGGCGCACAATGCTTATTCCCTTTGGATCATTCATCGTTATTGCTATGTTCGTGAGTATAATGACATGTAATGAACTTATCAACTGGTATTTAGGAATCTGGGGTATCTAATGAAAGAATTTGATGAACTCGTAAAGATCATGAAAACACTTCGAGATCCCAAAAATGGCTGTCCATGGGATAAGTTGCAAACACCTGAGAGTCTGCGTCCTCATATGATAGAAGAAGTATATGAGCTTTCTGAAGCAATTGATCATAAAGATGATATGCACATGAAAGAAGAACTTGGTGACCTGCTGCTTCATATCGTATTCCAGGCAAAGATCGCTGAAGATGAAGGTCGTTTTACGTTGCAGGATATACTAACTTCCATAAATGAAAAAATGAAAAGGCGTCACCCTCATATTTTTGGAGATATTTCTGTTAAAGATCATAAAGAAGTTGAACACAATTGGGAAAAGATAAAGAAAAAAGAGAAAAATAGCAGAAAGTCCATTCTGGAAGGACTCCCGAAATCACTTCCAGCGCTCATAAAAGCAAAAAGGATTCAAGCAAAAGCAGCTACAGTGGGCTTTGACTGGGATAAAATAGACCAGATATTTGATAAGCTTAAGGAAGAAATTCAGGAGTTTGAAGAAGAGTATAGATCAAAAGATCATGAAAAAATGAAAGATGAGCTTGGCGATATTCTTTTTGCACTGGTCAACCTGGCTCGACGGCTTGAGATCGATCCTGAATTTGCTCTTGACAGGACAATAAAAAAATTTATAAAACGTTTCAACTTCATTGAGGACAAGCTCAAGGACAAGATTTTTTCTGCGGACCTCGATGAAATGGAATATTACTGGCAGAAAGCCAAGGATAAAGATGAAGAATAGCAATAATAATCTGACATTTATTAAGTCCTACTTTATTATCGGAAGCATCATTATCATACTTTCCTTTGTTATCTATTCGAATAATCTTCTTCAGCAGGTACGCAAGGAGCTCGAAGTATTTCCGAAAATCTATGCCCAGTTTGCTGAAGTTTCCACAAAAGACAATATTGAAAGCGAATTGCTGGAAATCATTCTCACAGAAGTTATTCAGAAGATAAATTTCCCGATCATCGTTACAGATGTTCAGAACAATCCGAAATACTGGAAGAATATTGAATCAAAGATCTCTGGGCAGGAAATCAATGCAGAGAAGTTGAAAAAAATTGCCTTTGATATGGAGAAGAACGAGACTTATATACTTCTCAGAGAACCTCAAACTGGAGAGGTGATCTCAAAAATTTTGTACAGTTCATCCCCTACAATTAAAAGACTGAAGTTCCTTCCCTACTTTGAATTTTTCATAATGATCCTCTTTATTGCTGTTGGAATTACCGGTCTCTTCATTATGAAAAAGCAGGAAAAGGAATCCCTCTGGGTAGCCCTCGCAAAAGAGACAGCTCACCAGTTCGGAACGCCGATCACATCATTGCTTGGATGGCTGGAAGTACTGAGATCAAAGACGGCGGAGTACAAAGATATCCAACAGATGGAAGATATCGTTCAGAACATGAAAGTAGATGTGCATTATCTTGAGAAGATCGCATCCCGCTTTGGAAAAGTCGGCTCGGATATTCAGATAAAAGAAGCGAATATTGAAATGACTATTTATGAAACCCTTGAATATTTCCGTGACCGCATCCCCAGTTCGAACAATCAGGTAAATCTTAACTACATCCATCGTGCTGAAGACAAAGTCATCTGCTTTGATCCGGATCTCATCAAGTGGGCGCTGGAAAATCTGATCAAGAATGCTATCGATGCAATGAAGGATAAATCCGGAAATATTTTCATCATCACTTATGATAAGGGAGATAAATTTTATATTCAGATCAAGGACGAAGGATGTGGCATTCCAAAAAAAGCTCAGAAACAGATATTTGATACCGGCTACACTACAAAAAATCGCGGCTGGGGTTTGGGGCTTGCTTTGACGAAAAGAATCATTGAAGAGTTTCATAACGGTAAGATATATATAACAAAAAGCGAACCGAATGAGGGCACTACAATAGAGATAATGCTCCCAAAAAAGAATAAATGAGGTGCATATGTATATTTTAAGTCCTGAAGAAATGAGATATTTTGATAAGACTTCGCAGGAGCAATTCGGCGTAGAACCAATTATTCTAATGGAAAATGCAGGAAAGAAAAGTGCTGAGATCATAGAAATGGAAGTGCTGGAAGATACTGACTCTGTGGCTGTTATCTGCGGTACAGGTAATAACGGCGGAGACGGTATGGTCATTGCTCGATGGCTTCATAATCACGGATTCGATATATGTTGCTATATTGTGGGTGATAAAGAGAAATTTTCTCCACTTGCAAACAAGAACCATTCAATTCTCCAGAAAATGCACTGTGAAATTCAATACATTTCATGCAAAGAGGATCTCGATAAGATAGTCGACCAGTTCTATGATTTTGATGTGATCATCGATGCACTTTTCGGTGTGGGACTAAAAGGAGAGGTAAAGGGCTACAGAAAAAATCTCATAGAAATCATTAACGAACTAGACGAGATCATAGTAGCGATTGATATACCTTCCGGTCTGGATGCTGAGAAAGGAACTGTCGCGAATGTTGCAATTCATGCCGATGTAACTATCACAATGGCAAATATGAAATACGGACATTTATTATATCCTGGACGCGACCTGTGCGGAGAAATGTATATCGTTGATATTGGCATACCTGAACTTTCTTATGAGGAGAATCCCCCGCAAGCAGAAATTCTGTCTGATGTGCTGCAATATTTTCCTCTTAGAAGGAATAATTCACACAAAGGTGATTATGGAAAGATCGCAATCATCGCGGGTTCTCCCGGCTTGACAGGCGCAGGAGTTATGGCATCTAAAGCAGCTCTGGAAATGGGTTCCGGCTTGATAACACTTCTACATCCAAAGAGCTTAGATACTATCTTTGAGGTTAGTCTGCTCGAAGTTATGACAAGAGGAGTGACAGAGACAAAGCAGCACACCTTTTCTCTGGATGCACTTGATGAAGTACTCGATTTTGTCGAATTCTGTGATGCTGTTGCAATCGGACCGGGCATTTCCCGAAATGAGGAAACTGCAGAATTTGTACGGGAATTCCTTACACGGAACAATAAGCCGACAATTATTGATGCTGATGCTATCAATGCATTTGAGAGAGATAAAGATGCGTTAAAACAGCTTGCAGGAAAGCCCTATGTTTTCACTCCTCACATAATGGAATTTTCCCGTTTGAGTGGTTTTACTATTGAAGAGATCAAGAGCGATACGCTCAAATACGTGAAAGAATTTACACATAATTACAAGGTAACTCTTCTTCTTAAAGGAAGCACCTCAATAATCGCTGATCCGGAAGGAAATATTACTTTTAATATTACAGGCAACCCGGGTATGGCAACCGGAGGAAGCGGTGATGTGCTCAGCGGTATAATTGTATCTTTGCTTGGGCAGGGATTTTCCCCTTATGATGCTGCACGCGTCAGCGCTTTCATTCACGGCGAGGTTGCTGATATTCTGCTTGAAGAATATGAAGAAGCAGCGATCACTCCCTCCAAACTAATTGCAAACCTGCATCGAACATTTATCGAAGATAAGATAGAAGAATAATAATCCTCACCCTTTGTGCTGTTCTGGATAAATCAGGTTCAGTTCAAGTTATGTTTCAATATTAACTTATAAGATTCATATATCCCCGATTCCCTACTTATCGGGAGGAATGGCATCGTTTTTTAAATAAATATGATTTTACTCTAAAAAGGTTATGATTAGAAATATGTTAGACAAATTTTCAAATATTTGGAAACCGATCCCAGTTAAATGAATAAGGATTTAACGGGACAAGTGGATCGGTTGAAAGTTTCTATCTTCTTATTAACCACCAACTTAAGTTGGTGGTTAATGAAACAAAAAAACATTAACCGTTTTAACGGTTTCTCGTTTATTAAATCTGGCTTATTAGTGTGGACTCAAATAAAAAAAACTGAAACATCCTATTCCAAATATTTAACAAAAAAAGTCCCAACCGAATGAACGATTGGGACTTTGTTATATCTGTTACAGGGTTATTATTTGATAAGTAACATCTTACGTGTCTGAGTGAAGTTGGCTGTTTTAAGTTTATAGAAGTAAATTCCGCTTGGAAGTTCGCCTGGATTCCATATTGCGATACCTTCTTCACCTTGTATGGAATCAACTTTTTGACCGAGTATGTTATAGATATTTATATCAACAGGTCCATTATGATTTTGAATTCCATATTTGATCTGAGTTGAACCCTTTACAGGATTTGGATAATTCTGAAGCAGATAGGTTCCGACAACAGGTTCGTCATCATTGGAAACAATAACATTCGTATCGACAACTGCGCGCATCATCATATTCTGAGGAATACCCTGACTGTAATCCCACCATGTTCCACCGGCATATTGCCAGCTTCTATTATAGATAGTTCCATCGGTGTCAACACCGATCAAGCTGGCGCCTGAAGGTTCGAACCAGCCAACATAGAAATCGCCACCCTCAATAATAATATTGTATCTTGGATCATCGGGAAGTGTGATAACGTTCCAATCACCGGCAACTTGATCGGCTATCGGAATCATATAGATCGGAGCAATGAGTTGAGTGCCGGGCTGACCATCTACTCCGTCATCATCCCATGCATACACAATAATCTGCATATTGACTTCCCAGAGGTAATATTTAATTCTGATAAGTTTTACAGGGTACTGATCAGGAGTTATTCGAACTGCAAGACAGTTTCCTGCTGCACCTGCGTGGTAACCCATTTCTGCTGTGCCGTCATCATATGCATATTCTACAGCAGATGCGATCTCAACAAATGCTGATGCTTCGTTTGAGAATTGGCTTTCACCTGCAGCATATACAGCTTTTACTGCATAATAATAGGTATTACCAGCTTCAACTGTTTCGTCTGTAAATAAGGTGTCAACAGTATTTCCAACAGGAATATCATCATAGTTTCCACTCTCTAATCCACGATATACATTGTAACTGTCTGGAGGTTGTACTGTTGCATATGTTGACACACAGCGAATACCCCATTCTCCATCAGGAAGACTGTTTGCTGCTGCAACATCTGCCCATGTAGCCCATGCACCCTCGGTAAAAACATAACTATGCTCACTTGGAACGCTGGTTTCATCTAATGCACAATCAATTGTTGAGCTGCATTCAAAAGCAATGATGAAACTGTTCTGGACGATCCAGTTATCACCCGACACATTATATGTAGAAGCTGCGCCTGCATTTGTAGTTATAGGCATTGTATATGTAGGAGTCGCAGAATATGAAGCACCATCTTTTTCATACACTCCAAGAGTAGTGGGACCAGCTATATCTGAGCTGAATACAGTGAATTCCAAGATTTGACATTCTCCACCAACTGGGAAAGAAGCGCCCAAATAACCCGTACCCTCTGTAAAGTAAATAGCATTTTCAAAGGATCCATCATCCCACTGCATATCGCCACCCAATCCTGCCGGGGCATCCCAATCGAGGTCAACAAAAGCAGTTTGTTCGTTGTAGTCGGCAACGAGATTAGTTGGAGGTAGGACATCAAGAGAAGCCATAACCTGAAAGTTATCGACACGGAAACCGAAAGTAGTCGGATCATCAGCATTTGAGTGGAGACCTACCCTGTATTGAACAGTACACCCTCCTAAAACTGAATGGTCACTATATGCACCTACACCACCCCCAGTCCAGTTGATCGTAGAAAAGGCTGTCCAATCATCAAAATTAACAGTAAATACATAGTTGTCACCACTAGGATCACCTGTGGGATTACTTACTGACCACCACGCACTCCATCCACTTCCGTCATTATGACGAACTTCTACATAGAGATAATCACAATCCGGAAATAAGCCATCATCGAGTTCACTTTTCAGAAAAACATCCCAGGTAATATCTACACCAGATGGAAGATCAAATTCCGGAGTGATGAAATAGTCGTCCATATTTGGATTATAAAATCCAGTTCCAGGATCAAAACAACCTGCTGCATGTGTTCGTGAAGGGGCTGCAGCAGCATCATAGATGTGCCAGAGCTGTCCACCCTCAGGAACATTGGAGAAAGCATCAAAACCAGTTGCATCGTCACCGGAGTTATAAAAACTTGCAAGTGCAATATTATCAACAAAAACACCTATCAATGCAGGATTATCAAGCGTGCAATAAGCTGGGTCAGAGGCAAAGGCAAAGCTTATAATTACATTTTCGCTAGTGTAGCTTTCTGGAATATTAATAGACGTTGAAATCCATCCGCCAGTAGAACCTCCCCAGCCGGGAATACCGGGAATACCGGAAGGGCATTCACTGTGTTCAAAACCGAAACTGTACAAACTATTACAGTTATACGCAGGAACACAATTAGTTAGTATCTCAGCATCTGCATAATCCTCAGTAGCAAGGCGAATTCTTACATTGAAACCATCCCATCCATCAAATGGAGCTGTAGCACCTGCTGGATCTTCAATTGCACGGAATTGTTCAAAAGTTAAAGTACTTCGTGCACCTTGGGATAACTGAATTTCAGGGGTATCAAGAACCTGATACCATCTGTCAAGATAACCGCCGGTAGTTCCGACATCAGGATCCCCACCCCACCAGGACATACCGGAACCGCCATAAGCATTATAAGTATCAATATGCCACATTGGAGGGGTTGCTGTTGCATCCCAGGTAGTCCAACTAGGAGCTCCTGATTCAAAATCTTCAAAGAAAACTTCAGTCATATCCCTGCTTTTAGCCGTAGCTGGAACCATTGGTGAATCAGTTCCAGAAAGAATGGGCTGTTCTTTGATCTGCTGTACTGCAACCTTTTGTGTATTCGCAAAGAGCACACCTGTCACAAGTACGAGAAGAGCAAGAACTGTTATTACCTTTTTAATCTTTTCTCCTTTCAAATCGTCATATTTAATAAACGTTGATTAATTTAGGTATTTGCTCCTTTCATGGAACAAAGAGACTCGGAGTCAAGTTTTTTAAACCTCATAATTAATTAAGGAAAGCTTATTAATAATAATATATATATATAAATAAATACCAAAAAAGAAAGGGAAGAAGGCGAACCTTCTTCCCTTGATTTATATGAGTTTCAACGCGAGTTACTTCATCAAGATCATCTTATTCAGGAATGTTTTGCTGTTAGTCTCAAGTTTGTAGAAGTAGATACCATTTGCAAGCTTCTTACCGTTAGCAGTACCATCCCAAACAACCTTATGATCAGCCGAAGGTTCAAGCTCATTATTGAGCAAGGTCTCAACTAACTGTCCTTTTACGTTGTAAATAGACAGTGTTACATGAGATCTATCTTTCAGACTGAAGTTGAAGGTTGTAGTGTTGAACATTGGATTCGGGAAGTTAGCATACAGTTTGGTTTCTATGACAGGTTCATCACCGGCAGAATAATAATCAACATGCATTGTAACTGGTACAGTTACTACTCCGACATCAGGATCAGATACTATCTCGATGTCAGCGGTCTTGATTTCACCTAGTGTAAGTTCAGTAGCATCGAACATTACGGCAATATCCATAGAACTAAAGGCTGGAATTGTTCCTGATAACGGATCAACAATAATCCAAGGAGGTGTACCAAGGTCAATGACCATACGGATGTTCCAGTTATAATTCAAAGTGGGTGCTATGATATGCAATTGCTCCCATGGACCTGGAGCAAGATAGATCCAATCACCCTTGCCAACTACAGCTGGACCAGCATCACAACCTGCAGGAAATTTTTGATATACGTGTGTGACTTCATATCCAACCCAGTATTCATTACCGGACAGCAATGGAACAGTTGAAATAAGATCAATTGTGTTCCATCCTATTATTATTTGTGAAGTGACATCTTCTGAGTATGCTTCTGAACCAGGATCACCAAATGATCCACCTTCCCAGACCTTCAGGATAACTGATGTTACATCATCATTAATGTATATCTCGGTACCTATGATCTCGTAAGTATCATAATATGCACCAAGTTCAGTAGATGTAAATCTGGCAGCAACCATAAATGTTCCACCGCCAGCCGCAGTAAGTCCAATACCGTCATTGTTTTCACCATCATAGTGAATTATGACTTCATCCTTCGTGCCATCTGCCTGGAAGCCGCTGCTGTTACCAGGACCAGTAGGAACACCATTTTGAGAAACAACTGTGCCGCCAACTGTACAATTGCTGTAGTCTGTAAGTACTTTTCCGTAGTCATACAGGGTGATGTCGAAGTTCATTTCCCCGTCACCATTATTATTGATGGTGACGTATGAAGTTGAAGTGGATCCAGGAGGTACATTAACATTTAGACTTGTAGGATCAACAACCATGATAGGAGCGGTCAGTGCGAAGTTTTGTGTAGTTGTCTGATCAAGAACGATTGGTACATCAGGTACTACCTGATAGTTATAACCAACAGCAGTACATTCGACTGTGTAATAACCTACCATTATATCTTCAATGGTGTAAACACCTAAAGAATTCGTGTAGGTTACATAGGTATTATCAGCGTCATCGGATGCTGTGATCTCAGCACCTTCGATCAGCGCTCCACCGGTTGCTGCAGTAACTGTACCGGTAAGAATACCATATTCAGGAGTACCAACCATTAAGGTGACAGGAACATCAACTGGATCAAGTATCTGTGGTGATGAAAAGACTATGGTACCATTTATTATCGTGCCTACAGGTTCTTCGCAACCATCTAAGATACATGAAACAGGCATGATTGCGCCAGGATCAACTGTACCAAAAGAAGGATCAAGAGTGATATAAGGAGGTGTTCCACCGCCAGGGAAGGCCAATACTGTTACTTCTCGACCACCCTCGAAATCTCCAACGTTAGTTGAATTACCGGTTGTTCGATCAACAACTCTGAGATGTCCATCTAAACCACCACCATATGCTGCCCAGAAAAGAACATCTGTGGCAGGATCCCATGCCATACTTTGTGCATAATTACAATTAAATCCTACAGATCCAATTTCTGTACCAGCACCAGTATCTTTATCAATCTTCCATAGTGTATCAAAGGTGAGGTCAATACCCCAAAGATCCTGATTTCCGTCGCATGCTAATGTAAGCATTAGACCACCAGTATTTCCAATAGTACCTACTACTGTAGCTGCACCTGTAGAAAGATCAATTGTGTAAAGGGTAGAACTCGTACAACCATACATCGTTCCGTCGGTCTTATCACAAGCCATACCGTTAAGCTGTTCGGCCAAACCTGTGGAACCGACTAATGTCGCAATACCGGATGCGGCATCAACTCTATATGTGGAGAATTGATCAGGTTCATTGATATAGAAGTAGTCATCACTCTCCGTGCTGTAATCTCCACAATATGAATTCCACGCAGGAGGTGAAAGAATCTCCACCATATTTCCAGGAGTATCCGTATCGAATGTTCCGTAGAAGTATGTAGCATATTCACCGCCCTTAAACCAAGCTGTCGATCCTCTGGGAAGAACAAGTTCAACATCACCATGAGGTGACGAATAACCGACATTGTTCCCGTCATCAAGTTCTACTGTAGGTTCATACGTGTTTTCAGGAATATCACCTGTGAAAGGAGCTATATCAACAACCACATCTTCTCCATAAACTATATCAGAATCCCAGTTCAATGGAGCATTTCCATTATTTGTTACTGTCATTGGCACAGTCGTTGTTTGCTCAGGAGGAACAGTCGCATCGATCGAAGTAGGCAAGATATCCATAGTAGGCATACCAAGTATTACATCAAGGAATGTGGTTGCATCAACGAGGATTTCTACATCTTCTACTGTTATCGTCCAATAGCCAACCTTGCTGAATGTTACATCATACAAACCAACACGCATTGGGTCAATTGAATAGAATCCATCTGCATCAGTATATACTGTGTTGTAGTCTAAGAAATCTGCATCAACAGCGACACCTTCTAATGGAACTAAATCTCCATCGGTTACGATACCTTCTAATGCACCGTAATCAGGGGCTGTTTCATAACCGAATAATACGTCATCTATATACCAGCCGGGATATTGGACACTGCCATCTGAACCGAAGTGCCATCTGTACTTTACGGTTAAACCAAGATATGCAGAAACATCAAATACAACTAGCTCCCAGAATCCTTGGTTGTGTCCACAGAATATAGGTTCAGGATACAAAGGATTAGATGAGTTTGCTGTACCAGGATATCCTCCATCAGGTGTGATAACAGTCCATGTTGCACCATCATCAGTTGTGATCTTTACATTTCCACCATCATATGATGCTTCAGTATCATACCAATGCCAGAACATAAATTGAGAATCAAGAACCTGAATTTCCGGAGTATCTAACGTGTAATTAGAGGAAGCATTATAGGTTCCACTTAAGTTAGTTGCCCAGAGTTTAACACCAGAATGTGCATTCCCAGGTCCGGAGGTTGGTTCACCCCATTGCCATTGACCAGTTCCAACTAATCCACCGTCGTCATTCTCGAAGTCTTCAATATCAAGAATAATAGGAGTTGCTGAATCATGGTTGGATTCTGCACCTTCACCTTCATCATACAAACCTCGTGCATAATATGTGTATTCAGTTCCTACTGCAACAATATCATCAGTGTATGTAAGTGTGTTCTCACCATCTACGTAAGCAACAAATCCTTTGCTTTCTTCATAGACATTATAGCCAAGAAGGGTAAAGTCTCGTGACAATAGATCTTGTTTGGGCACGTATTCATCCAGACGGGTCTTTATTTCAAGCTCCGTCATTGAATCATTAATCCTGAAAGGAATACTATTGCTTGCAACAGAGACTCGTTTAAATTTATCAATATCATCATTAGATTCAAAATCAGCAGCAAAAATCAATTGTTTTGCATTCGTAAGCTCAATATCATCAAGTGAAAGATTAAACACATCAGTAACATCACAATGCACCCATGCAAGATAGACCTGTTGACCGGAATATGCAGATAGGTCAATAGTAAGCTGAGTCCAGGCAGCAGCTGAGAGAGTATAATCCATTAATTCGGTTGTGAAATCAGCTGGATCAGATCCTGTAGTTGACAGTTTAACTTTAAAGTGCTCCCAATACCAGGCAGCATCAGAGGCGCCAACCCAGAATGTAAGCTCAGAAGAATCACCTAATTCAACCTGGGGTGTGATAAGATAATTATCTGGTGTTAAAGGGAGATAAGTGACATTATCATATGAGAAGCTCGCTGCAGAATATGTTCCGGAATGAACAAATGCATCCCAAACTTCCCAATTATAACTGTCACCATCATTATCAACAGCAAGCCAGCCAGCGGGGATATCACCTGACTCAAAGCCCTCGGTGAATTCATCACCACCACCACCACCACCGCCGGTTTCTGGTTTCAGCCAGTTAATTACGACTTGTTGATTTGCACCTATTGCATTAAGATTACGAGGTGGAGGTCCATCAAACATCATGGCTACATCGAGCAGTGTTGTCCAGTTCGGACTTACGTATATACCATAGGCAGTATGAGTTGCAAATCCATCTTTTTCAAATGTTACATCATAAATACCTGATGCAATCTCATCAAATGAATAGAAACCAAGAGAATCCGTATAGGTTACAAAGTTTCCAGCTGACACTTTTACACTATCGATCGGTTCGCCGGTTGCTTCAAAAGTAACTGTACCTTGCAAGCCCTGTGCTGCTACTTGATAGAAGAAAGTAAGTGGAATAGTCACATCTGATGCACCATCAAGAAGAGCGTTATTATGAACAATAATATCTGCAGTGTAAATTCCGGGTTCTGTAAGTCCTGTTTCATCGCAAGTTACAACACAAGTTTGTATTGCTCCCTGTCCAATGATACCTGTAAATGGTTCTACTGTACACCAAGGTGTGCCCCTTGATATATTCACATCGTCGACATATAAATACCATTGGTAATTACTGTAATAGTGTATTGCGACATATTTTGTGCCAACTGGCAAATCAGCTTTAACATATTGTTGCCAAGTTGTCGATGCATCACTGATCTCAGGTCCCCAGGTAAAATCGGTACTTACGTCTGTTCCAGTGGAAGACCAACCAACTTTAAACAATTCAGTTCCAGAGGAATATTTTCTATACCAAAATGATAACAGATCTCCAGCTGATGTGTTAACCTCTGGAGTAACAAGATATTCATCATAAGCACTTGCAGAACTAAAAGAAGAGAATCGAGCTGAATAAATGCCAGAATGAGCTTGGTCATTTGTTTGAATAATATCATTTGTGGGAGAATTAGGTCCCTGAATTATTGTCCAGTCTGTTGGAGGCCAAGTTCCTTCGAATCCCTCATCAAGTAAGGTTTCGACACCTGGTATAACAACTTCAATATTAAATGTGAGATCTTCACATCCGGTGACACCTGTATTTTCGATAAACATATCGACTGAGGCAGTTTCTTTGCTTGCAATAATACCTAACTGTAATGAATCAGGTGATACTGCAATATCCGGAGATGGAATAAGTTCAAGAGACATTGCATAGTAGCATGTATTTACTCCACGCCCTGGATCTTTCTTGTAAGGACCATCCAGAATATTATCCCATTTACCAAGAACAAGGTAATAGGTTCCATCTAAAAGGAGTCTATACTTGAGTTGTTCGCTTCCACCGCCTGCCCATTCATCAGCAAAGTCAATCTCGGTGGAATCTACATCAACGAGCTTGATAGCACCGTCAAATAGAAGTTCATCTGGAGGTAATATGAAATCACAAAGGATTATGTCTCCTGCTAAACCGGAGAATTCGTATATATCAATATCTTTATCGGCATAGTCAGGATTATAGTAGATTTGAGCACCTTCTGTAATTTCACCATAAGCCCAAGGAGTAGCATCTACAATCACATTATTAGGTTCATACGGATCCTTAGGATGACAAGTTGCTAAAGCGAGCACCTGATGCTCTACAGCATAATCTTCTCTTGAGTACACAAGAACAGGAGTAAGCTGTACATCTTCCTCATTTGCATCTTCGGGAATTGAAATGGTCAGCACGAAGCTGCCGATCTCTCCCGGTGCAAGATTAAGATAAGGTACATTAACTGTTGCTGGCCATCCTGTTGGGCCAGGACCTGGACCGCTACCACCACCAGGAATATCGAGGTCATCTATATACATTCCAGCATGCTCAACAACGGTTGTTGCATAGAATGCGAAGACAACTTGTACGTTTGATAATCCGTCATATGCGGAAAGGTCAAGATCCGCTAATATCCAATTAGTTGGGTTGTAAGTATCGATGGTCAGGAGAATGTCACCATTCACGACAATATCGCACCAGTCAAAATTACCAAAGATGTCAGACCAGTACCAGAAATTCAGATATGCATCGGTTACATCGGAGAAGTCAAAGGTTTGACTAAGATAGCTGTATCCACCGGAGTTGGTGTAATCACCATTTACCTTGGTTCCCCACAAACCGGTTCCTGAATGTGCAGTTGGAGGAGGTATATTAATACCGGTATAGTTACCGAAATCATACGTATTCGTCCACTCCCAGTCTCCGACTGGATCCCAGTCAGATGTGGCTACCCAGCCACCATCGGTGGTCTCAAAGTCCTCGACATCCTTATTGTTATAACGAATAGCTGAACTATCCTGAACAAGAATGATGAAACGATCACTTTGTACACCCATGTTGGTTACATCATATGTGTAATGAACTGGGTTGCCTGGACCTACATAGTCTGAAGCATAGTACGGATCAACTGAGAAATTGATCGGAAGATATGGAGTAGGCATTATGATATTATCAAGTCCGACACCACGGGATTCGCTATTCAATTCACTGCGATGACGCCATCTGATCTTAGCATCGTTGCCAATGTATGCATCAGGGATAGGTACAAGAGCTTCTTCGTATTCATCCATTGGGGCATCTGCAGTAAGCATAGCAATAACTTCCCAGGTTGGGTTTGGATTAAGATAGGTATTTGAAATTTCGACCCATAGTGTGTCACCGGTAATGACTTCTGGTCCCTTTGCTTCATAAAGGTTGTCATTTCTCCAGAAGAAGTCGATGAAATCACCACCATTTATGACAAGGCGAGGAGAGATAAGGATCGCGTCTACATCATGATACCAGCTACAACGTGCATATCCTTGTCCCTCATAAGCTTCAGTCATGAAGCGTGCCCAGTAGTCGCCAGGATTTTCCCAGCCAAATGGCGGGAATGTTGTCTCTTCAAATCCTTCCATCACATAATCAGTACCAAATACAGCACCACTTAATACAATAACACTATCTGTTTGAGTTGCATTAGTATGGAATGTGAGTTCTCCTGAGAATATACCAATATTGGAGGTATCAAAAGTGATAGTTGCAACATCACTTCCTCCAAATGGAATGGTATCTGCATAATCACAAGAGAAAGGTAAGTCAACAGTTGAACCATCTACAATAAGAGGCATTCCTCCATTATTATAAATAGTCACATTAAATGTTGCTTCTGATCCTTGTTCTACCAAACCAAAGTCATAAGTAGTATCACTAAGTACGATATTAGGGGACATAGTTTCTAATGCAACATCATCCAAGCACATGCCCCAAGCGCTACTACCACTATAGGAATGGTCAAACATAAGTTGGACAGTTTCTCCAGCATATGGTACTAACGAGACTAGTCCCTTCTGGTATTCCGTAGATGAGAAATTGAGGCTGTCCACTCTGGACCACCCTCTTCCAGTATTAATATACAAATTTAACAAGAGTGTCTGTGGATATGTTGCGATTTCTGAACAATACCAGAATACAAAGTTGTATGGATCTGTAGGAACAGTAAAGTAAGGGGTAATAAGAGTATCTCCACTACCCATAGAATAAGCAAACTCAGTACCGGAATGTGGTGAACCATAAGTACTTTGAGTCCAGCCGTCATTCTCCCAGTAAAGTGGAGGGAAATCGCCTTCAAAGCTTTCATCCAATTCAGTCAAAGGCTCATATACTGCACCACTGAGAACCACTTCACCTTCACCAAAATCAGCATCACTTTCAACAATGAGTGTATCCACATAGATTCCAGGGGTAGAAGTATCAAAGGCAACTGATATATCTACGCTGTCGCCAGGGGCTAACACGCCAGAATAATCAGCAGAAAATGGCAGCTCAAGTCCTGTAATGCCAGAAATCGTAAGGTCACCTATTCCAATATTGGCAACAGTAAACTCCCATTCAGGAACGATTGTACCTGTCATATGTGCACCAAAATCATGCGCATCATCAGACACCCACATAACAGAATATGGTTCAGGCTCTGGAATATATACAGCATCAAGATACATATAACTATAACCAGTGCCTGTTTCTCCATAGAAAGCCAGATAATAACTCTCACCATCAGCTAAAGAAGAAAGATCTACTGTATACTCATCATAAGTAGTTGTTATCGGGACGATTTCAAGATCGGTCCATGTCTCTTTATCCGTAGAGTACTGAATTGTAAGGGTGCCTGCAGAATAATATTGTGCCATGAATTTTGTAAAATCACCACTATTTAGTGGAAGCAACTCTGGAGTTATGAGTCGAGATTGTGAACCTGTGCCGGACACATAATACAATCTTGCGTGTTTACTGCCGTCTGGAGGAGATCCGTAAGAATATTGTGCCCAGTCCTGACCTGCTACATTTTGAACATCCCATGCCAGGGGCGGGAAGATATCTCCTTCAAAGCTCTCAAATACATAACCAGCAGGATATGCACTACCTGTTAATGCAATGGTATTCATTCCAGCAAAATCTCCGCCAATCTCAAAGGTCAGGATTTCTGAATATTCACCGGTCTCAGTTGGCTCAAACCACACCGTTGTCACAACATTTTCTCCAGCTGGAATAGTTCCACCAGAGTAATCACAGGAAAATGGTGCAGCTACCACTGCGTCCGTAATCACTAAGTCTTCTGTACCAGCGCTATAGATAGTAAGATCAAAGGAAGCATCAGTATCAGCCTCAATCATACCAAAATCATAGCTACTTGCGCTCAGGTATATCTCAGGTCCATCATAAAGATAATGAAGCCTGATATTTGCTACATAGACGTCAAGAGTGCCAGAAACCTCGGGGAAAGAATTATCTTGAAATTTGTACTTTGCTCTGTCCGTTTGAGAAGTGTAGTAGAACTGTGGATAACCGGAAGTCCAATCTCCATCCCAGTTCTGCCAGTATACAATAAGATTATCTGTTCCATTATAGCTGAATGGGGTATCAAGCATAATATCATTCCAGCCAGAACCATCCCATGTCACAGGACCATCATATACAAGTGTAAATCCAGCAGTAGCAGGGTCATCATAGGCAGCATCTGGAAATATAGCATCTGCGGTGTGCTTCATATAAATTTTCTGATCAGGCATAGTATAAGAATCAGGTTCGGTAGACACATTATAAGAGATCTTGTTGATATCAATCGCATCGCCAATTTCTGACTGCAGGTAGATTACCTGGGACCAACTATAATCGTAGAGACCGTAAGCTGGAACATATCCTGTAGTGCTTGTGCCATCGCCAATTTCAACATAGGCGCCAAATGCCATTGAAGTAGTAAACAATAGCATTGCCAATATACATACTATCTTTTTCATTTTTTTATCCTCCTAAAATTAGGATTAATTTTTTGATTAGTTGATAAGTAAATATAAAAAAACAAGTATTCTGGGTCGTTATCATAAGATCACTTCCCAGGTTCCCTTATTGCGAAAGTAACATAATGGATATCCCGAGTATGATGCGGGATTACAATTCCAGCCATACAAAATTGTATTGTTAAAAAGGGCTGGTAACCTATTTTTGACATTAACATTCTCGCGTTCTTTTCTTCTTTCATTATTCTTGAATTAAAGAATATATTATACTCTTTATTCGATTCATTTTTTTACTACCTGAAATTTTGTTGTCAATAATTTTCTTAAAAATTTTAAATCTCCTTAAACTTTTGAAAAATATATCAGTTTTCAGGATTAAATCCGTGTTCGCCATTCTTAACTCATTGTTTAAATTCATCTTGAAGATCCGAAGTTTAATTTAGATTTTTATTATTAACCATAATGAGAATTAAATAATTTTTTGTAAAGTTTTAATAATGATAAATAAGTTTAATATTCTCTGCCTGCCAACCTTTATCTTTGACAGGTTTTATCTCGAATTCAAATATCTGTTCTCGATTTGGAAGAGACGAAGTGTCAATACTTTCCTGTATCTGTGAACTATGCACAAATGCTGTATCGTATGGGGATTCGGATTTTCTTGAATCAGTAATCCATAAACCTCCACTCAGACTTTTCATAAATCTCATAAAGCCAAAACCCTTGTCCGGGAAAAATGAATAGCAGACACCCCGAACAATTTTTATTTTTTCATTATCTTTATGTTGATTTTCAATAAGGGAAAGTTCCGGAACTAAGTATCCGGAAGTAAAAACATCAGCTTCATTTCTGAGGATATGAGAAACATTTTTGAAAGCCAACACTTCCACTCTGCACCCTTTATTTTGTAAAGCTCTGACCACCTGTACAAAGTCACCATCTCCTGTTACAAGCAGTACATAGTCGAGTCTTTCTGACTGCATCAACGCATCAACAGCCATATCAAGGTCTGCATTGGCTTTACCGTAACGATTTCCTTGTTCATCATAGAACCAGCGAACAACTTTTACAATAACTTTATATCCGAAATCCCTGAGAATGGAATGGAAATTTCTTGAGCGTTCTCTATAATCCAAATTTCTTTTTGCCATTTCTTCATCATAAGCAACATATGCATTCAACCGGATTGCTATGCCATTGTTCCGGCAGGCAAATTCTCGCAGAACATCATATTGCATACCAAAACCACCATTTTGGGCAATGTTGACAACATCAACATAAACACCGACTTTTATCTGACCGTTTCTTTCCATATAATCTCCATTATAAATGTCAAAAAAAAATTAAAATTTAAAATTCAGGATATTCAAGTCAAGAAAATTCTTGACCTAAAAAAAATGATAATCTCTTTGCACATAAATTATTGAACGAGATGCTATGAGCCGAATTAAAATATTAGATGAAAAAGTGATCAACCATATTGCTGCCGGTGAGATCATTGAAAGACCTGCTTCTGTAGTGAAGGAACTGGTTGAGAATGCCATTGATTCAAATGCAACAAAGATCGTGATCAATATCGAGGATGGCGGCAAGAAACTTATTGAGGTCATCGATAATGGAAGCGGTATGAACCGGGACGATGCGCTCCTCTCTTTGGAACGTCATGCAACAAGTAAGATATATTCTCTTGATGACATACAAAACATCTCAACCCTTGGTTTCCGTGGAGAAGCACTCCCAAGTATATCATCAGTCTCTGATATGGAAATTATCTCGTTGCCGCAAAATGAGAAGAACGAACCCGCAACCTTCATTAGTATCAAAGGTGGAGATATTCAGGATGTATCACAGATCGGTGGTACTCCAGGCACAACAATTAGAGTGAAGAATCTTTTTAAGAATATTCCTGCGCGTCAGAAATTTTTGAAAACAACTCAAACAGAAATGCAGCACATCGTTAGGACAATACAACATCTTGCCTGCACTCACCATGACATCAGCTTTAAACTTATTCATAATAATCGAGAAATCTTGAACTACCCCAAAGTGGAGTTCCTTGAAAAACGCATCGTAGAGATCTTTGGGGATAACTTTTTCAAAAATAATGTAATACCGGTGCAGACTTCTCAAGAAGGAATAAAATTGCAGGGTTTCATCGGTTCTTATCATGAGGATGCCGAATGGCAGAAAATTCATTATTTATATATTAATGGAAGATACATAAATGATAAAATCGTGTATAGTGCGATAAAAAAAGCTTACGAACCCTTCACCAAGAAAAGTCTTTTAAAAAATCAACTTCCACTGTACATTCTTCTACTCGAGCTTCCCGGAAATCTGCTCGATGTGAATGTATCCCCCACCAAAACTGAGGTTCGCTTTAAGGATTCACGAATAATATTCAGCTTTATAAAAACTTCTCTAACCAACTCATTGCTCGATTATGAACGCCAGAAATACGCAGAGCTTCATCAGGACAATGCTGCACAATCCGGACTGGATACTACTCATGAAAACGGAGACCAAAGATCGCAACATAGAACTTCTCCCAACATTGGTCCCTCAGGGAAACAGTACCCGCGCCAGGATCTTTTCACAAAGAGCAGAAAAGATATACAGCTTGCATATCTATTTGAAGATAATATTGTGAAAAATAAGAACAAGATCATTGAATCGGAAATTGTAAATCCCTGGCAAATCGACAATTCATTCATAGTTGTTGGAATAAAAAGCGGGATGCTCATCGTTGACCAACATGCAGCGCATGAGAGAATTCAATATGAGAAGATCAAGCACAGACTTGAGCACAATGAAAAGGGATTGGATGGTCAAAAGCTTCTCTTCCCTCTTGTGATCGACCTGCCAAAGCATCTGCAGAAGATCATTCCGGATTTTATTGAAGAATACCGGGAGATGTTCGTGAAGGTTGGTTTTAAGATAAAGGTTTTCAGCGGCAATTCGATCATCGTTGAAGAAATTCCCAAGGATCTTCTTGAGTGGAAAAAAGGAGATATACTCGTCGAGATTTTCAAACAGATCGAGGAAGAGTTCTCGCCGGATGGTGATTTCCGTGACACGCTTGCAAAATCCTATGCATGCCATGCGTCCATCAAGCTACATCAAAAATTAAGCAAAAAGGAAATGCTGGAGTTGATTAATCGTCTTTTTGCATGCAAGAATCCCTTCTTCTGTCCTCATGGACGTCCTACAATTATTGAAATTACTTTTGAAGAACTAAAAAAACGGTTCAAGCGAATATAAAAAAAAGCCCGAAGAGAATTCCTCGGGCTTAAAAGAATTATACCGATCTCTTAACGAATTACCATCACTTTGTGGATATTTTCTACATCATCAGTAACGATTCTGGTGAAATATACACCTGTGGGAACTTCAGTTCCGGAATTGTCCGTACCGTTCCATGTTACGGAATGGATATCAGCAATCCTGTCTTCATTAGAAAGATTTTTCACAAGTTGTCCTTTGATGTTATATACATCGATAGATACGTGTGTGGCTTCTTTCAGTGAGAAGCTGAAGGTCGTGGAATGAGCAAAGGGATTTGGTGCAATCTTGAACATATCGCAGCCAATAGGGTCATCAGTGCTTACAGGACCAGCAATAACCTTTACCAGATCAAGAAATATTGCATCACCATCAAGATAATTGTCAGCAACCGTTTCACGCCATGCAATATATATATCCTGTCCAGCGAAAGCATCAAGAGATTCTGTATACTGCACCCAACCGTTGTCTATTGTCGCATAGGTAATGCTAAATAAGGTATTTGTAAAACTCGCCATCTGATCATCAGTTATTGAAATTAGTACCTCAACATAATCTGCATATGAGAAAGTCTTGCGCATCCAGAAGGAGAGAGAGTCGCCAGAATTAATAGTTACTTGAGGAGAAACTAACCACTGATCATTTGATGTTGCTCCACCAGTGTTCCAAGTGCAAAATGCCATAGCATTCCCCCCCCAAACCGTCAGGAGTAGGAGTTACCTCTCCACCTGTCCAGCCAGGTATTGGTGTTGTACCAACAGTCTGTCTATTCCATCCTGTTCCACCATCAGGGCTGTATTGAACCCAACCTGCTGGAGGAAAAGTAGTATCTTCAAAAGATTCGTCCAGATCCCTTACAGGAAATGGAATTGGAGGACCACTAACCATCAAAGGATTGTTATAATCTAATTCAATATTATAATCACGTTCATTTGCAAATAATTGGGAACATACTACAAAGGTGCTCAACATAATAATAACTAAAATCATTTTTTTCATACTTGTTACTCCTATTTGTTTTAATTTTTATAAACTTCATCGAATTCGATGATACCTATTAAAGAAGTTAACAGTCCGTGTATTTCCCTTGTTGTCATCTTCATCATGTATTTCCAAGACCTCTCTATTTATCTTATTAGTGATTCATTGAATTTTTAAAAATCTTCGTCAACTTTTTTTTATCTTGATGAAATTTATTGTCCCTAAAATTTTGGATACAAATAATTTCAAGAAAAAGAGTTCTAATATATGATAAGAGATAATATTCGAAATTTCTGCATAATCGCCCATATCGATCATGGAAAATCTACACTTGCAGATAGATTTCTCGAGCTTACTCAAACTGTAGAAAAACATACTGTTGATCAAATTCTTGATGATATGGATCTGGAGAGGGAGCGTGGAATCACAATAAAAGCTCATCCCATCAGGATGAATTATGAATTGAATGGGAAAAAATATATACTGAATCTTATAGATACTCCCGGGCATGTTGACTTTTCATATGAAGTATCCCGCAGTATTGCAGCATGCGAGGGAGCTATCCTTCTGGTTGATGCCACACAGGGAATAGAAGCACAAACTTTAAGCAACCTCTATATTGCGCTGGATTACGATCTGGAAATAATCCCTGTGATCAATAAAATTGATCTCCCCGCAGCAAACGTTGAGAGAAGAAGGCATGAACTGGCAAATCTACTCGGTGTTTTTGATGAAGAAGTTCTTGCAACAAGTGCAAAAGAAGGTATTGGTATAGAGGAAATCCTTGCAGAAGTTATTGAAAAAGTCCCTCCACCACAATCTGAAACAAACGAGACCCGGGCTCTTATTTTTGATTCACAATATAATCAATACCGCGGGGTAGTAGTTCATATCCGTGTTTTTGATGGTTCGCTTGAAAAAGGTGATGAAATCCTCTTGCATTCGACGAACAAGAAATATCAAATTGAAGATTTAGGTTATTTTTCCCTTAAGATGGAACCTTGTAAAAAACTGGAATTCGGTGAGGTTGGATATATCATTGCAGGCATCAGGGGTGTGCGGGAAGCAAAGGTCGGGGACACGATCACTCAGGCAAGTAATCCAGCCAAAGTCGCACTGCCGGATTTTAAAAACCCTAAACCAATGGTGTTCAGTGGTATCTATCCCCTCGATGGAGTCGACTATAACAATCTTAGAGATGCTCTTGCAAAATTCCAATTGAATGATACCTCGCTTGTTTACGAGCCGGAAAATTCTGCCATACTCGGATTTGGCTTCCGCTGCGGATTTCTCGGCATGCTTCATCTGGAAATATTTAAGGAACGCATCAATCGGGAATATGATATTCCGATTATTTCAACCACACCCAGTGTTGAATTCAAAGTAAAATTGAACAACGGCAAAGAAGTTCTCATTGATAATCCCTCACAAATGCCCGATGAAGCCACTATTCATTATATCGAAGAACCTATTATGGCGTGCGAGATCCTTGTTCCCAGCGAATATATCGGCAATATCATGCAGCTTGCACAGGAGCGCCGCGGCATACAGAAGGATATGGAATATATTGATGAAGACAGAGTATGCATTAAATATGAATTTCCACTTATTGAAATTTTATTTGATTTTTATGATAAACTCAAATCCGTAAGCCGCGGTTATGCATCATTTGATTATGAGTACAAAGAGCATATAAGATCGGAAGTGGTAAAAGTTGATATTCTTGTGAATGGCGGACGGATTGATTCAATGTCTTTCATTACCCATAAAGATAAAGCATATTCGTGGGGAAAAAGTATCACAGATGAGCTCTCGAACATAATTCACCGTCACCTCTTTAAAATTGCGATACAGGCAGCGATCGGTGGCAAGATCATTGCAAGAAGCACTATTAATGCACTGCGAAAAAATGTGACTGCGAAATGTTATGGAGGGGATATTACACGTAAAAAAAAATTATTGGAAAAGCAGAAAAAAGGCAAGAAGCGAATGAAGGAGATCGGTCAGGTCAGTATTCCCCAGGAGGCATTCCTTGCTGTGCTGAAAGCAGATAGAAGCTAAGACAAATCATCAATTCGCATGTTTCGATTACTGGATTCCCGTTTTCACGGGAATGACATCCTGTTTTGTTTTTTGGAGTAGCCGAGTCTCTCGGCTTTATTATTTTCGACTCCTAAGTGAAACGAGGAGTCGAGTATTACTTTTTCGGTTGTTCTGAACTCTTCGCCAGCTTAAGCAGAAGCAAATATGTGGATGAATAAAACAAATACTGGATTCCCGTTTTCAAGGGAATGACATCCTGTTTTGTTTTTTTGGAGTAGCCGAGTCTCTCGGCTTTATTATTTTCGACTCCCGGTTGTTCTGAACTCGAGGACTTCGTCTCTCAAGTCCAGTCCAACCTCAAATTATTTCAAAAGCAGCATTTTGTTTGATGCAATTTCTTTCTCGCCCATCATTAATTTATAAAAATAAATCCCGCTTCCAACAGGCTGATCATTATCATCTTTGCCATCCCATTGAATTGAATATTGAATATTGCCTGCCCCGTAAGGAGCTTGCGACTGTTCGGGGAATATTGAATATTTTCGGATTTTTTGTCCCTTGATATTATAAATCACAAGCTTTGCGTTCTCTGCGTTTTTGCGGTGAATATTAAAAGAAATCGTGGTTGAGGTAGTGAATGGATTGGGATAATTCTGCAAGATGAATTCATTAGAAACTTGTGACGGTATATCCACACCTGTGGTTGAAAATAATGTCATCTCAATAAGCCAGTTCCGATCCAAATCAGGAATCATAGAAAGACAAACCCAGCTAGATGGACATATCCAGGCTCCTTTGTTTGGTTCCATTGGTCCTTCATCCAACCACCCAACTTTGCCATTTAAAGTATAAATCTCATACCCTACCCAATATTCTGTTTGCGGTTTAATCTCAATTGGAATATCAAGGAAATGCTCTACCCATGTATCAGCAGGAAAAACTCCCATAGGTGCTTCATATACTAATTCTCCTGGTGGATTATCCGGAGAACCACCTTCATAGATTTTTATCGTAATATCACAACTATCTGAAGATGTGGGAGCGAAAAACGATACCTTGCCAATAATGTCGCCTACATTGTCTCCAAGTTCCTCGTCGGTAAATCGAACAGCAATTTGCAAAGTATATTCATATGGCAGCTCAAATAAAATAGATGGGTCTCCACAATACTTCAATATTGATTGGTAGTTGTAATTTGCCAAATCAAAATCAATTATCATATTTGTACTATCAATATCAACCTCTTTTGTTTGATAATAAATTCTATTAAGGTTTGCCGTAGCGGTATAGTGTCCTGGCATAACATCTAAGATTTCATATTCTCCATTTAAACTATCAACTACTGCAGAGTAATTGTAATCACCAATAAAATTTATGATTGTGCCAGTTGGGTCAGCGCCACCTTCCACAGAAACCACACCTGTAACACTTTCATAATTAAACAAATTAAAGTTAACTACCGTATGAGCAGAATCAATATAAACTTCTTTTGTTTGATAATACAATCTGCCCAAAAGTGCACTTGCAGTATAATATCCTGGAAATACTGTTTGCATCTCATAAAAACCATTTGAATCTTCAACAGTAGTTGAATAATTATAATCTCCTTCAAAAATGATGTTAGTTCCAACTGGATTTACTCCATTAGCGTATACAGTCCCAGATACAGTTAACGGTCTATCTCCACCTTCAACATTAAGGACAGCGCCTCCAACAATGCAATATCCCACTGGCATACCTTCTGGCAGAGAATACCATGCATTAATTGTATTTGGACCTCCAGGATTACTTGAGCCCCAACCAAAATTAAGATGATAATAATTATCCGTATTGTATCCATCGCAATTTATAGCGTGTCCTCCACTTCCATCCTCCTGATATATTGACAATTCTGCTGGTTTTGCATTTATCATATTAGTACTTAACGAATCATAGAATTCTCCCTGCCAAGAGTCCATCCACATTGCTGAATCGTAACCAAATTTATCAAGTAATGCATCTGCGACCGATTGTGTCCATGCTCCTGACCCAGATGAGCTATACCACATTTCCACCGAAATTCCACAGGCAAAACATAGAGCTGCCTTATCTTCATTGGTTAAAGGAATATTGTTCTGATAATGTGTTTTTAATGTATCAAGATATATATTTAAGGCATTAAAACTTGGAAAGTCATAAAGAGTACTATCAGAGTCTATGTGTATCCCATTAGTGCTATAATGGTCATCAGAATAATTAAAACTCACATCCCCGACATATTTATGATAATTAATGAGCATAGACATAGCAGTTGCAACACAACCAACTACGCACCTACTACCTGTATTTGGATCAAGAGGGCAGAACATATTATATGGATAGCTTTGGTTCCAGGTAGTCTCAATCCAGCCGCTTGTGGAAGTACTACCTGGTTCAGGCCACTGTTGAAAGTCTTTGGTTTTCAGTTCTTTAATATTTTCAGAAATATAATTATTCCAAAGCATATTATTGGTGGCTATCTTCTCAGAAGTGAATTTCGATTTTGCTTCTAATCTGAATTCCATATCTTTCTTTATCATATAATATAGGAGATTTTCCTCGTCGCATATCAGATTATTTCTAAATGAATATGCAATAATTGGTGTAATATCGGTGTCCGAAGAGAGAACAATAAATCCTTTGGGCTGGAGGTCTGCGATAAAACACAGTTTGGTCTGATTATTTTCGTCTTCAACAACAGAAATTTCTGCGATTGAATATTCAATCGATTTGTTTTTATAAGCAAGTTGCGTTTTTACAGCCTGTTCAACATCATCGGCTGTGACTGGATTTGCTGATAAACAAATCGGCAAGAGTAATAAAAACAGAAATATGTAATATATCTTTTTCATTGTTTTTTCCTCATTTGGAGTAGTCCAGATACATTGGGGCATAATAAGTTCTACTAATCACATTATCCCAATACTTTAGTTTTGAAAGGTCTTCGGCAACCTTAATAAACTGTTTACTTCTTTCTATATGTTGTCTTATTTCATTCGTCATACTATGATACCTTCTTCAAATATATTACGAAACAAGGCATATTCCTTTGCAAGCAATTCGTTTTTCTCTAAAAAGAACAAATTGATAACACAGTTATTTTCTAAACTGATCTTTGCCCGCATCTTACTACAGCGTTCTCTTTCTTTGTATCTACTGGCAAGACCATCAAGGACTACTGCAATATCTATATCAGAATCCTCATTTGCTTCATTTCTTGCACAAGAACCAAAAAGATAAACTAATTTTAGATTAGAACCATAGATGTTTTTCAAATTATCCTGTATTTTTTTTGCCAGAACTAACGCTTCTTTTCTATTTATCATAATATTTATCTTTTCAATGGAATATATACTGTCAACTTATTTTTATGCAAGTGACTCATAGACTGGACTTCACACGCCGGCTGGTAGAGTTCGGAATGTATACGATTCACAAGGTTGTTCTCAACTCGAGGACTTCGTCTCTCAAGTCCAGTCCAAACAATACTAATTATCCTCTACCCGAAACACAGTAATATCTTCTGAAATACCTGTATTCCCAGAGGAATTGGTCACCCGAAGATAGAAAGTATTTGTCTGATCGTAAATATCTATGTACTGATGAAAATCTCCAAATTCATCGACTTCTACCGTCTGCTCTTCGCCGTTCATATTCAGGATCGCATAAGTACCAAGAAAGTCACTTACATATCCTGAAAGGAAAAAATCATCACCATTGATAATATCTCCATCCAGAGGATTAATGATATTAAAAACAGGAGTGGGATAGGAAGGTAATTCGAGATAATAATACATCGTTGTGTCAGCGGAAAGATAGAGCTCTTTCCATATCTCATTATAGCCCTTCAAATATATACCAACTATGTAATTCCCTACAGATAAATTATCCATAGTATAAGGTGTGGTATAATCAAGTTTGATGCCATTCAGATAGAGACTTGCGCCCGAAGGATTTGTATCCACATCTATTGAATAGCTGCTGCCAAATTCCTGCTGATTACCATAGACTTTCCACTCATCATTATACTTTTTGAAATAGACCAGGTCGGTAAATACTCCATCCAGAGGTACTGAATATTCAACTCCGTTATAATCTATTGTAAAGGAGACAAAGGCATAATCGCTATTGATCTGAATTGCGGCATAGGACAAAATCTCGACTGAAGCGCCAAGCCGGTCATACCAAATTGATCGCTCTTCAAAAAAATCTATTCCATCGTTCAAGAAATCTGCGCTGAAATACTCCATGACCCCATCGACATCGAACATGGTGAACTCATTAAAAATATTTAGAAATACCTGTTTTATCTTCTCGAGATCTTCATCATTATCTCCATTTTCAGTATATTCGAAAATACAGGAGGTTAAAACCAAAAGTGCGATCAGCAGAAAAAAATATTTCCTCATTTTTTATACCTCGTATTTATATTCTCATACTTTATAATTCTTATCACTTTTGTGTAAATACCGAAAGCTTCTTTTTATGATCATCATAATTACTCCTCTTCCGTTTTCATTTCATTACACCGAGACGAGCAAGAGGAAATTTTCTCTGTGTTCTCTGTGCTCTCTGTGGTGTTATCATATTGCTTTCTGTCTATCTGTACTTCATTCCAGAAACTGGTTCCATTTCCAGTCCCTTGTATCTGGAATATATCAGCAATTGTAGCACCAATGTCTGCAAAGGTTTTTCGGACTCCAATATCGACTCCGCTTTTGATGCCCTTTCCATATACTAAAATCGGTATATATTCACGGGAGTGGTCAGTGCTTTTTGTTGTCGGATCGCAGCCGTGATCAGCCGTTATTATGATGATGTCATTTTCTGTCACTTTTTCAATTAATTCAGGAAGCCAGCGATCAAATTCTTCCAATCCTCCTGCAAATGCTCTATAATTATTCCGATGTCCCCAAAGGGTATCGAAGTCAGGCAGATTTGCAAAAATAAGTCCCCTATCTGCTTTCTCGCAATAGGAAAGGATCATATCCATCGCTTCCGGATTGTGAGGTGTATGAATGGATTCAGTAATTCCCTGAAAGTTAAAAAGGTCTTCGATCTTTCCTACTCCAATAACAGGAATGCCCTGATTTTTCAGAAGATCCATAATCGTTTGTGACGGAGGATTTACTGAAAAATCTTTTCGGGCTCCGGTGCGTTTGAATTCTCCATTCTTATCACCGACAAAAGGTCTGGCAATAACCCTTCCTACCCGGTGTTTGCCGACCAAAATTTCATTTCGTGCAATCTTACACATCTTATATAACTTCGCCAATGGATAAATCTTTTCATGAGTTGCGATTTGAAATACGCTGTCCGCAGATGTGTAAACAATCGGGAAATGGGTTTTAAGATGCTCTTCCCCAAGCTCGTTGATGATCTCAGTTCCGGATGCTGCCGTGTTTCCAAGCACTCCCTTGCAGCCCGTTTTCTCAATGAAAGTATCAATTATTTCTTTAGGAAATCCGTCAGCTGGCGGATAAGTGGGAAATGGTTGCTCGTTGATAAGTCCCATGATCTCCCAATGGCCAGTAGTGCTGTCTTTGCCTGCAGAGATCTCAATAGCTTTCCCGAAATCTCCAATGGGATCTTTCTCGTCAGGAACACCTTCAATAGGGATGATATTCCCAAAACCCAATTTCTGAAGGTTCGGCAGATGAAGTCCATGAACTTTTTCTGCAGTATTTGATAACGTATTGCTTCCTTCATCGTGGTATTGTGCTGCATCAGGTAGTGCGCCTACACCAACCCCATCAAGAATGATGAGGAAAACTCGGTGAATTCTCATAGATTGGCGAAAAATATTTCTATTTTTGCTTTGTTTCTGAGCTTCCTGATAAAGTGTAATAATTCAAGTTCTCCAGCGATCTTTTCAAGCTGTTTTTTTAGTGAACCCTTGATTTCATCATAGGATGGAATTCGCTGTTCTTTTTTCTCAATTAATTTCACAAAATGAAAGCCGAAATCCGTTGGAATGGGACCCGCAATTTGATCTTTCTTCAGAGAGAAGATCACATTCTCCAGCTCTTCAACCAGGTCGCCGCGATTGATAAAACCGAGATCGCCGTTCTTTTTTGCACTTGGGCATTCGGAGTAATTATTGGCAACATCGCAAAAATCTTCATTCTCATATAATTTTTTACTTACTTCTTCCAATTTTGAAAAAGCTTCTGGGTCACGATTGCTGATCAAAATATGACAAATACGGGCGCGTTCCGGATACTGAAGCTGCTCTTTATGGCTTTCATAGTATTCCTGGATCCATTCAGGTTCGATATCAACAGAATCCAGAAATTGGCTTTTAATATATTCCTTAATTCGAAGCCCGTTCCCGATATTTTCCAATAATTTATCAACTGAAATATTAGATTCTGCAAGGTCTTTGATGAAATCTTCGTGAGATTCATACTGGCTCTGGATCTCCTGGAACTGGAAATGGACTGAGCTTTCATCTATGTGAATGTTGCACTTGTTTGATTCTTCCATAAGCAGACATGCATCGATCAGATTGTTTATGGCTGTTTCTTTCAGCTGTTTTGATGGCTTCTCAACATGATGCTCTTTGAGAAGCTGAAACAATTCCGCCTTGTAATCTGCATGAAAGATTTTGTAATTATTAACTATAGCAACATGCTTCATTGTGTCCCAGAAACTCCATGATTTGATTTTTTATATCAAATAAAGTAAGCTGGGGAGGAGAGATTGTCAAATGTATTTCTTGTTTATGGAACCATGTGAGCTGTCTTTTGGCATAATTTCTCATATACTGTTTTATGAGTTCGACGGTTGTATGCCAGTCATGAATTCCATCAATATAATCAAATAATTCTTTATAGCCAAGTGAATTCATGCCAGGATCATTTCTCGTAAATCCCATTTCAAGCAAATGTTTGAATTCATCGAATAGACTATCCCTTATCATCTTATCAACACGGGTATTTATTTTTTCATATAATACTGAACGTTCATCGATAATAAAAATTGTGAAATGATGATATCGCTTTTCAAGTGCATCTTTTTGCCAATAAGATGAAATTGGTGATCCTGTTACTCGATAAACTTCGAGGGCTCTTACAATACGGTTTACATCATTCGAATCGGTCTTCCTGGCTGCAACAGGATCAACTTCATCCAGCATGTGATGAAGAGTCTGAGCTCCTTTTTCTTCAACTTCTTTCTTTAGTTCATTTCTTATAGCAGCAGGAATTGGAGGGATCTTGCACAATCCATATAATAAAGATTTAATATAAAATCCGGTTCCTCCAACCACGAAAGGAATATGGTTATTTTTTTTTATTTTTGAAACTGCCGAATCAGCTCTTTTCACAAATTCTCCTGCAGTAAATTTTTGATCAGGTGTGATAATATCGATGAGATGATGAGGAACACGAGCTACTTCTTCAGGAGTTGGTTTTGCAGTACCAATATTCATATATTTATATATCTGACGCGAATCAGCAGAAATGATCTCAGCAGAGAGATCTTCAGCAAGTTGTAAAGCAAGTGAAGTTTTCCCCACTCCTGTTGGACCGCAAATGACGATCAGTTTTGGTTGATTAGCTTTATTTGATTTCATCAGAAATACTATGCAATGTGTTCCCAAACAGGGGTTTGGGAACAAGTACATTTTTGGTGGTTTGGGAACAAGTACATTTTTTGTTTTTTTTTTGGGGGGGGTAATAACTCTCTCGTTCCAAAGACCATATAATTTCTCATTCCCAAACCCGATGTCGGCTCCTCGTTCCCAAACCCGATGTCGGCTCCTCGTTCCCAAACCCCTGTTTGGGAATGCTATTATCTATACTATAACTCAAGTTCATCAATCTTAAAAGGAAATTTCTTTCCAGCATAATTTCGTGCGCTGGAATAATACCAGTCCTCTGGCTCGGTTACAAATCCTCTCTTTACCGGATTGAAATGAATGTAATCAATCTTCTGGCGTAACATATTCGTGGAACAAATCAATTTGGGGTAACTCCCCTCATCCCAGAATTGATAAGTCGAATTTCTTTTATATGACTTCTTTAGCATTTTCAATGAATCCAAAATATCATTTTTTTTATCTTCCTTCAATAATAAAATTATCTCTTTGGCTGTATAACCTTTTATATTCTGAATAATTATTTCAATATCCGTTGGATGTGATGCGATCATGTGGAGATGATGATCCATTATCACATAGAAAAATATTTTTAACTCCTTATAATCTCTATAGAATTTGAAATTTTCGATGATTATATCACAATATCTTGGATCTGTAAAAAACTTTATTTTTCCTACAACAATCCATGTAATAAAATATAAATGATCTTGAACCTCGGAAAATTTATATCTGCTACGCATGATTATATTGTGTTCCCAAACAGGGGTTTGGGAACAAGTACATTTTTGGTGGTTTGGTTAACAAGTACATTTTTTGTTTTTTTTTGGTTTATAGCTTTCTCGTTCCAAAGATCATATAATTTCTCGCTCCAAAGACCATATAATTTCTCGCTCCAAAGACCATATAATTTCTCGCTCCAAAGATCATATAATTTCTCGCTCCAAAGACCATATAATTTCTCGTTCCCAAACCCTTGTTTGGGAATGATATCCAACAACTTTCTATTAATCGTCATCATAAATCAATGCCGAAAATGTCTCATTCCGGTAAAGATCATAGTAATTTTATGCTCATTGCAAGTCCGGATAACTTCTTCATCACGAACCGACCCGCCGGGTTGGATAACTGCAGTGATACCCTTTTTGGCAATCATATCAATAGTATCCCGAAAAGGAAAGAAAGCATCGGAGCCAAGGGCGCAATCATGCACACTCAATCCGAATTTCTGTGCTTTAATTAGTGCTATCTCCGTTGAATCTATTCTGCTTGGTTGCCCCATTCCGAGTCCGATCGTTCTATCCTCCCTGCATATTGCTATGGCGTTGGATTTCAGATGATTCACTGTTTTCCATGCAAAACGCAATTTTTCCCATTCTGTTTCAGAAGGTTTCCGCTCCGTAACTATTTGCCAGTTTTCTTCAATGTCACAAGAACTATCTTCCTGCTGAAGGAGGATACCGTTCATGCATGACCGGATATTATAAGTTCCGATAAATGTCTCAAGTGCATCTAAATTAAAAATAACGAGCCGTCTGTTTTTCTTTTTCTTCAGTATTTCAAGCACATCATCTGGAAAATCCGGTGCGATAATTATTTCTGTAAATATCTTGTTGATCTCAAGTGCTGCATCCATATCCAAAGATTGGTTTGAGACGACAATGCCGCCAAAGGGAGATTGAGTATCTGTGGCAAAAGCTTTTAGGTAAGCTTCCTTTAATGTATCTGCTGAACCGATCCCGCAGGGATTGCAGTGTTTGAAAATTCCAATTGTGGGTTTATCTTTGAAATCAAGGATAGTTTTCAGGGCAGCATCAATATCCTGAAAATTATTAAATGAAAGCTCCTTCCCGTGAAGTTGATGAATAACCGGATTATCATCATAATATCCTGCTTTTTGATGAGGATTCTCACCATATCGGAGCGTTTGAAGAAGAGGTAACGAAATCGATAGTTTAGAAGGTAAGGACTCATCACATATTTTGGAGAAGTAGTTAGAAATATATGCATCATATTCCGCTGTATGTTGAAATGCTTTACGGGCTAAACTCTTTCTTGTTTCAAGACTAACTTCACCATTCTTTTTCAGTTCATCAAGCACGATTTCATAATCATTCTTGTCAACTACGATGGTAACGCTGTTAAAATTCTTTGCAGCAGCTCGAACCATTGTCGGACCGCCAATATCTATCTGCTCGATCGCTTCTGCTTCTGTTACATCAGGAGTAGCAATGGTTTTTCTAAAAGGATAGAGGTTCACAACGACTAGATCGATCGGCTTAATTTGCTGTTGTTCAAGCGCTTCCAAATGTTCAGGATTATTTTTATCAGCAAGTATTCCTCCATGAATAGCCGGATGAAGGGTTTTCACTCTTCCATTCATGATCTCAGGAAATCCAGTAATATCAGAAACTTTTATAACAGGAATTCCATTCTCTTGGAGTATTTTATATGTTCCTCCTGTTGAAATGATCTCAAAATCCAATGCAACGATTTCTTGTGCGAAATCCACAATACCTGATTTATCTGAAACGCTTATGAGGGCTCGTTTTTTCATATTTTATTCCTTAATAATTTTTCTATAACAGAATCGCTATTCCCTGCTCTGTAAAAGCAAAGGGCTGATGCCTTCGTCCTCCCCAACTTGATATCACATTTTGTGATTTCAAATTCTCCCATTCATCATTTGTAAGCTGAAACATAAAATCTGAGGGAAATCGTTCAATATTTCTTTTAACAGCTTGATTTAGTACCCTTGTTTCAACTACATAAAGTTCAGCAAGATCACTATCCAACAGGACTTTGCAGCCATGAATAAAAATAATTTTATTCATTAATGTTTCTAATGGCACAAGCGAATTATTTTTCATATCTCTCTATTACAGGATTTTAAAATAGTGCATGATTTCAGATCACTCAAATGTTAATGTAACATTAATATCATGCCCTGACTCAATCAATACACTATCAATGTGAACAGATGCATAATCCGCATGAAATGCCCAGATGTCAATATAAGGAGTAACTGAAAAATCTCCAGGGTTGCAACCTTCAGGATCAAAATAATCTCCGACATAATTAAGCGGAAGATCTTGTGAATAGATTGTGAATTGACCTGCATTGTTTGTTGTCCTCAACGGTGTTGTGGTATTATAAGTAAAATCGTTGTAATCCTTGAAAACAAAAAGTGTGTCGCAAAAAAGTTCATCTTTGGCATATAACATTACTTTGGAAGTACCATTTTGAAAATTTTTGTTATCGTTATTTTTTCCGTTCCAGACAACCTGACTATGTCCTGCCTGGCAAGATTGATTAGCGAGAATAGTTTTAACTTCATTATCAAAATTATCTTCAATCCATACAGAAATAGAGCATGTAGTTCCCAGACAAAAATTGATAGAAGTTACATTAGTAAATGGGTTAGGGTAATTGTTATAAAGTTTTGTCTCGAACCAGGGTGGGTCATCAACTGCGTCTGGATCTGAACATATATTCTTATTCTGTAATTCGAATAACCCATTTTTACTTTTGATAGGATAGTCACAATCAATATTAAAATTCACCAAAATCTTGGCATCAGCTACCGGATTGCCGGAAGGATCATGCACTGTACCATTTATTTTAGACGCAATCCCGGGGGATGTAGATTTTTCACATCCAACAATAAAAACAAATAAAATCATACAAAATATTATTATCTTTCTCATCGCTTTCCTTTCATTCAATTTTTCCTTGCATTAACCACATAAAAGAACGCCCCTTTTTCTATGTCCTCATCCCATTTAATATACTCAGGTTCTTTGTAATCCGTAAATAATTCTTTCACAATCTGTTTCGCATCTTCAATATGTTTTTTATAAAGATTATCAGATTCTTTGTGGTTTGAGTCCTGTTCAAATTCGATATTTATAATCCTATCAAAATCGAGATCAAGCTGAATTTCCGAATCCATAGCATCAACATGCGACCATTCACCTGATGTTATATCAAATTTATATAATGACAGGAAGAGATATCCATATTCAGAGATAAGTTTGATCGCTTCAATGATATAGCTGAATTCTTCATATGAGAGTGAATAGTGCACATTCAATCGTACCCATCCGGGCTTCATGCCTTCAAGATTTATTATCCCCGTAAAACAGCGATACATTTTTGAAGTGATATCGTCGAAATGCAGGAGTCTGTGTCCATAGGGACCGGCGCAGGAGCAGCCAGCCCTTGTCTGAATACCAAAAAGATCATTGAGGAGCTTTGTAACGAATTTGGGGTGAAGAATTCTATCATTATGTTTGATATTGAACGCAATGATACCGATCTTGCTCTCTTGATCTTTAGGTCCGTAAATGATCATTCGTTCATCATCCAGAAAAGCTTTGAAAAACTCAGTTACGTAAAAATCTTCGATCTCTTCAATTGTATCAACACCAATTTTGTCTTTAAGCTGCAAAACCATCGAAGACTTAATTGCCTGAATAATACCCGGAGTGCCCGGTTTTTCTCGCGTCTCAATATCATCTACATAGCATTCTTTATCAAAACTGACAAACTTAACCGTGCCACCTGCAGCAATAGTCGGCGGAAGATCGCTTCGATAGATATTCTCATTTATAATAAGAATTCCTGAAGAGCCCGGACCACCCAAAAATTTATGGGGAGAAAAAAAGATCGCATCAAAATAACTCTTTTCGTCTCGGTTCATATCAATTTCAATATAAGGGGCGCAGGCAGCAAAATCGAAACACGCAATAGCATTGTTTTCATGCAAGATTTTTGCAACTTCATAAACCGGAGTTTTTATTCCTGTCACATTTGATGCTGCAGAGAATGATCCGATCTTTTGTCTTTTATTGTATTTTGGATCAGACACCTCTTTTTCAAGTGCTTTCAGATTAAGCACTTCGTTCTCATTAAGAGGAATTTCTATAACCTCGCACAGAGTTTGGCGCCACATTATCTCATTAGAATGGTGCTCATAGGGACCAACAAAAACAATTGGTTTATTCTTTTCTATGAAATCCAACAATTTTTTATGACATTCTGCATGAGATTCTTTATTTACCTCAATGCAACTATCGAGAAATTTGTTCACTCTTTCCTGCGTAGTCGGAGACCAGTACACACCAAGGATCTGTTGCAAGCGAGTGATCCCACCTGTTGTACCGTTTCCTGTAAAAATGATCTTTCCCTTTTCACCGGCATTGACCAAATCCTTTATATGTGCTTCGGCTTCATTTAAAAGCCGGGTCATTGTTTTTCCTGTGAAATCATCTTCAGTGTGAGTATTTGCATAAAATTTTAGGATATACTGAAGGTAGTTCTCTATAAAATCCACTGCTCGACCGCTTGCTGTATAATCTGCATACACGAGCGGTCTTGTTCCAAAAGGTGTTTCAAAAGGCATATTTCTGCCGATAATGCTCTTCCGGAGCCAATTTAATTTATTGATTTGATTTTCTGCATTCATTTTAGATTTTCCTTTGAAGGTATCTCAGGAGACGGAAATTTTATGTCAATTTTGTTATGTTTCTTGAGCGTATTGAATTTCTTGACATAGTATTTATAGGTAACATTTATCCGAAATAAGATAAAAGATGTAAAAAGGATGTTTAATGGTTACTTTCTATTATAGGTGGTCCATATACTGCTTAACTTCGCAGTATAATATTTGTTGTGCGCTAAGAATACATGAGGTCAAGGTAAGAAATGGAAGATTGGTACAAAAGACAATTTGAAATTTCAAATGCAGCTTCTCAAGCCTTTGAGCAGTTCAAAAGGTTTGAGAAGCTTTATGGTAATTCTTTCACCAGAATCATAAAAGATATACAGGCTCAAGAGGATTTATTCAAAAGCCAAATGTCTCCATTTATCTCATCCTATGCGGACATAGTTGCGTCTCTTCAACCAGAAATAGACAGAGTTCGAGAACTATATTCATCGAGGGCAATTATTGATTCAATAACTCAAGCAAATTCTAGATTGTCAAATTTGTTCTCGGAACAAACATCTCTATCAAGACTCGTAGAAGAAGCCGCATCTGTTAATAGATTATGGAAGTCAGAAATTGATTCTATAAAACATCTATCTTCAAGTGTAGAAGCCTCGAAGCTGGTAATAGGTCTGCATTATGAAGGAATTGCCCAAGCTACTCTTTTGGCACAAGAGCGTCTATTAAATTCACCTTGGAACAATCTTGAAAAAAGTGTTTTGCATAAAACTGGTGAGCTATATGGTGCGCTCGAATCATTTAAAAGTTTGTCCGAAAATTATAATTCATTTGTTCATTCATTCAGCGAAAAACAATTTGATATCACAGATTTTCCGCCATTCGTTTCAGGGCTTCCTCCTGTTGAGATATTATTAAGTTCTGATTTACTAGACACAATTTCAAGAATTGAAAATGAGGAATATGTTGAGGAAGCGGATAATATAGAGGATGGAATCAGGGAACATATTGAAATCTCACTAGAAGAACTTCTTGCTCATGTTAACCCCGAAATCAAGAAACTTTGGCTTGGTGCAAAATGGGCGTTGTCTTCAACAAATCCAGACAAGAAAAGGCATGTTGTTGTTTCTTTGCGAGAAATGATTTCTCATATACTACACGGTATAGCGCCAGATGTGGAGGTTAAAAAATGGACAACAGACCCTTCGCACTATTATCAAGGTCGGCCAACTCGTAAAGCACGTTTATTATTTGTCTGCCGTGACATAAATCATGGGCCGTTTAAGGAATTCGTCAATAAAGACGTCGAATCGCACATCAAGTTTATCGACCTCTTTCAAAGAGGTACCCATGAAATAAGTATAAATTTTATAGATCAACAGATTAGAACGTTAATAGTAAGGTCTGAAGCATTAGCTCGATTTTTACTAACAACCTGGAAGAACACAATGTAAAACACACAACAAAAGGATCAACCTGGCTGCGAGAAAGTCGGAAATGATGACTCAGCAGGTTAGCCATAGGTTATGCTTTTAATAAAAACCATAGAAGAAAAATAATTTAAGGAGAAATAAAAATGGGAGACAAAGGAAAAAAAGATAAGGGTAAAAAAGAAAATCAAAAAAAAGCTAAACTTACACTTAAGGAAAAACGCAAGCAGAAAAAAGAGAAAAATCTAAAAGAATAAAAAACATAACCATGAAATGCGGCAGATCGGAAGAGCTGAACGGATTCTCGAATACATATTTTTATCAATAATGAGCTTTCTCTCTACAGTTTATGGCTTATTGCTTTCCAACCGTTGACTTCGGATGCTATGTTATAAGGTATTAAAGTGCAAATTGCAATAGTTGGAGGTGGAGCGGCCGGTTTCTTTTCGGCAATTACAGCAAAAGAAAATTATCCGGATGCCAAAGTTGTCATTTTCGAAAAATCAAAAAAGCTCTTGGCAAAGGTTAAAATATCGGGTGGAGGAAAGTGTAATATTACCAATGATTGCACATCCATAAAAGAACTATCTGGAGCGTATCCCAGAGGAGGGAAAGCGTTAAAAAAAGCTTTTAGAATCTTTAATACCACACATGCTATGCAGTGGTTTGAGTCCAGAGGCGTTCCTTTGGTAATTCAAGATGACAATTGCGTTTTTCCTGTATCTCAAAGTTCACAAAGCATAATAGATTGTTTTCTTCAACAAACGAAAAAATTAGGGATTGAGATTGAACTTGGGAGAGGAATAAAAGCCATTAAACCGATAGGTGACAAGCTGGAATTAGACTTTATTGATGGAGATGTTCAATCGAGAACTTTTGACAAAGTGATTGTTGCAACAGGCGGCTCTCCGAAAAAAAAAGGGTTGGAGTGGCTTGAAAAATTAAATCACAAGATCGAAGAACCTGTTCCTTCATTATTCACATTCAATATGCCTACCGAATCGGTTACCGAGTTGATGGGAGTCGCGGTGGAAAAAACTTTGGTGAGCATACAAGGAACAAAGCTTAGATCCGAAGGTCCCTTGCTCATTACTCATTGGGGTATGAGCGGTCCGGTGATCTTGAAATTATCGGCATTTGGAGCGAGATTGTTGAATGAAAAAGTATATGAATTTAAGATCCAGGTGAATTGGACTAATGTGCATAACAATGATGTTGTTATGGATAAATTGAGAAGCATTGTTAATGAACATTCAAATAAAATTTTGTCCAACGTGAGACCATATTTTTTGCCTGAAAGATTATGGCGTTATTTGCTTGATAAAAGTGATTTTTCAGTAAAGAAAACATGGGGACAACTCGGAAAGAAGGGGATGAATAAATTGGTGAATGTGTTAACCAATGATGTTTATTCTGTGAATGGGAAAAGATCATTTAAAGAAGAGTTTGTTACTTGTGGAGGTGTTAGTCTGGAAAGTATCGATTTTAAAACTATGCAAAGCAAGGTGTGCAAAAACCTATATTTTGCCGGCGAAATAATGGACATTGACGGAATTACCGAAGGTTATAATTTTCAAGCCGCCTGGACAACAGCATTTATAGCAGGTAAATTGAATTAACCTAACCCGGATAAACCCCGTAGGATAACTCCCTTTTTCTGTTCTGTATCCTCGGATATAAGTAGTATCCAATGGGGTAAACCGAAACCAAAAAAGAATAAAACCACCAGTCTTCGTTTCACTACGCCCTGCCAAGCAGAGAACACCCCGATACAGTCATTCTTCCTTACGGGGCAGGCAGAGAGCACAGAGAAATATCGAAAAATAATATATCAAAAAAGTTGAGTAAAAAAAATTAATGGTGTGAACATTTATTAATAAAGGCTTCAAAGAAATGGATGAAATTTTTCTGCCAAAAAAAACACCAAATTTATTGATAAGATATTAATACTTAAGAATCAATTTGTTTTTTATAATTTTTTTGTTATTGTTCTTCGGCGTATTGAATTGTTATTGTCTGATGGATATCCTGATCCTGATATTTTTGCCATTCTCTTTTTAATCTCCGTTACATCAGGATTAATAATATAAATCTTAGAATTTTTATTAATAAAAGAAAAGATAAAATTTAATACTGTATCAGCTAATGGCAAACTATATACAAAAAAATACATTTTGCTCGCAATAATATTACAATTATACTGAAAGAATAATTATATTGCAGGATTGTGCAAGTTAATAAAAAAAAATATGGACAGAAAAATATTATGGAATTGATTAGTTACTTAATTATTTATAATGGTAGGTTCAAGTTTTTATTGCAACAATTAAATTATTAAATACCTCTTTAGGAGTTAGCCAATTCAAGGTTTTTCTTGGTCTTTCATTCAACATGTTTTGAACCTTCTTAATTTCTTTCTTACTAACTTTACTAAAGTCTGTTCCTTTAGGGAAAAAGTCTCTAATTAGCATA
>ASNI01000019.1 GCA_000404785.1 Cloacimonetes bacterium SCGC AAA252-N17 | reverse complement strand
AATCTTTTTCATCAATATCCTCCATTGATTTGATTAGATTTTTTTATTTTTCACTTTTATTCAAAAATTTTTGATTAAAAAATCAAAAGCACAAAACTATGTCAAGTTTATAAAAGAGATAATTTGGCATACCCCCAAAATTTTTCATATTCATGACACTTTAAGGAAAACTTATTGAATATCATCCGTATAAATAGTAAAAGAAAGAAATAACCATAATAGTTAAAAGCACTGTCACACTGAGGTTCTCGAAGTGGGACAGACCCTTCTCCGCCAGCTGGCGGATCAGGGTGACAACAGCAGGGATGGATACAAATTGTGTGATGATTTTAATATGAATTATGGGTTACCAAGCTGGGGCTTGGTAACCAGAATTTAAGAATTCTCCGCAAACACTTTATTCATGCACTATCCAGAGAATCTTCATCGAATTTTTGGGGGTATCCCTGTATAAAAGAGATAAATATAAATCAAGCACTTAATAAATAAAACTTACCAACAAGTTGTCGTGGAAATTACTAATTATTCACCCTTCGCAGTAGCAGTTCATCCTTCGTAGTACTACGTAGAATGGTTGCTACTGCTATGTAGAACGGGTCTAATAAAATTTGGAATTTGGAATTTGTGATTTGTGATTTTATAGTATTTGGATTCTGAATTTCTAAATTGGAGCTAATTTGATATTTATCATTTAGAGTTTTATTTGATATTAGTCCCGACTTGTCGGGAAGAACTCAAATCTTACTCATCTTTCGAAGAATATATTATAAAGGTTAAATATGATTTATTAAGTAATTTCCACTCCTTCGAAACTTCAGTAAAATTGATTACTGCCGGGTTTTATAATTTGATCTTCTCGAACCACATGTAGTTTAATTTTTAAGAATGGTGGAGAAGAAGGGACTCGAACCCTCGACCGCAGCATTGCGAACGCTGTGCTCTCCCAGCTGAGCTACTTCCCCACACTATATTGGTGTTATATTTCTTTTTTGTTACTCTGGATGTCAATAAACAGATTTTTAATTTGGCATCATGCCTTCAGTTTCTCGACCAATTGCTCTTTTGTATCCCAAAGTTTTTTTGAGAGCGAAACATGATAGAAATGGGGATTTACGAAACGCTTTACGCCAGGATCTAGGCTATCAATATCCTTTATTCTTGTTTTGCGGATCTGCTCCAATGTGGGCAGTTCATACACAAGCTTGCCGTCTTTCAGGATATCAATATGCAGTTCTTCAAGCTCTGATATTTCGTTTCTCAGAAGAGTTCGCTTCTTGGTATGTTCAATAAGATGATGAAGAGTAATTTGATCTCTATTTCGAAGATCTTCATCGTACATTGCGATGAGATCGGCAGTCGCTTTTCCCCGCACATCATAGATACGCCATATTTTTTTGTTTCCCGGATTCAATATTTTTTCTTTTGCACCTGAGAGCTTCATTGCGGGAAATAGTTCGCCATTTTTCTCAATAGACACAAGTTTGTAAACACCATCCAGAGCTGAAGCACCCTCAGAGGTGATCAGTCCTGTTCCAACTCCATACACAAGCCGGTTTATAAGCTTGTCTGGATCGACATCGTTTTGTGAGGCTTCCTCTCTGATCTGAGTAACGATCTGCCAGATTACGAGTTCGTCGAGTGCGTTGGAAAGCACGATGACCGCATCCTCGAAACCTGCTTTGTTAAGCATCTTTGCGGACTGAATTGCAAGGTATGCCAGATCGCCGGAATCAAGACGAATTCCAACAGGTTCATGTCCTTTTCTGCGAAGTTCTTCAAAAACCTTTATTGCATTCGGGAGGCCGCTCTCCAAGGTATTGATCGTATCAACAAGTAACAGGCAATCGTCCGGATAGACATCTGCATATGCCCGAAATGCATCGAGTTCATCATGACCAAGAGCCATAAATGCCTGCACCATGCAATGTGCGTGGGTTCCACTTGGTGGATTGCCCAGTGCATAGGATATGCCGGTGTTAGAGGAGAAATCTGCGCCACCGATGAGTGCTGCTCGAGTACCTGCAAGCGAGCCAAGCCCCTGAGCTCTTCTCATGCCAAATTCGAGTAGAGGTCTTCCTTTACCGGCTACGTGAATTCGTGCAGCTTTTGTGGCGATCAAGGTCTGATAATTCAAGAAGTTCAAAAGAGGTGATTCCAGAATTTGTGCCATTGCAAAGGGACCCTGCACAGTTGTCAACGGCACATTCGGATGAACAACCCTGCCCTCTGGAATTGCCCGGAGTGTAATATTGTCAAAGTTACCATACTCAAGAAGGTATTGTAAAAAATCCTCTTCAAATAATGATTTTCCACTTTGTCTCGCTTTATGCTTTCTCAGATATTGAATATCCTTTTCCCGAAATCGGGCATCTTTCATCCAATCCAGCAACCATTCCAGTCCCGCATTGATACAAAACCCGGCTTCATGCTTTCCATAGTCAGGATTGGCTCGATAAAAATGATCGAACTGAACGGTTTTCTCATGTATGCCATGTCTGTAAAACATCTGAGCCATAGTAAGCTGATACATATCTGTGAAAAGGATGCCTTCTGCGATTCGGCGTTGTGCTCTTTTCATTAAAAACTCCTAAATTAAAAAATTATAACACATTTAATAAAACCAGAGTTACCGCTACCACAATAGCTGCTGCAAGGAAGATCAATTTTGTTTTTCTGAGCTGATTCCAAATTTTCTGATCTAAATAGTACTTGCCACCGGAACATTTAACAAAAACACCTTTTAATTCTAGGTTTTTGAAAATAAGTGATTCTCGAAGACCAAGCTCGTCGAGCGATTTTGCGTTTTCAATCGAGGCGCAATCGTTTGATAAAAAGGCAGAGACAATTTTTTTCTGTTTTATCATTATTGCTGTTGCTGGGGTTGCATTCATTATTTATTCCTATTTTCTTTGCTGAATAAACGTCTTAAATTCTTCTTCATCTAATATAGTGACATTATTTTTTCGTGCTTTATCAACTTTTGAGCCGGGATTTTCACCTACAACTACATAGTCGGTTTCCTTGCTCACACTCGAAGTTGACTTGGCACCCAAATCTTCAACCATCTTTTGAGCTTCGCTGCGTGTCCATTCATGAAGCGTTCCGGTAAATACAAATTTGAGACCATCAAGAGGGAGCTTCTTCTCACTGATTTTATATACAGGATTTTCAAGAGTGAGTCCTGCTTCTTTGAGCTTCTCTAATTGCAGAAGATTTTCGTTCTGAGAGAAAAATGTAGTAATGCTTTCCGCAACTTCCGGACCGATCTCATATATAGAAAGGAGTTCGTCCTTCAAAGCAGTCTTTATGTAAAAGAGTGTTTGATAGTTTTCTGCGAGCACTCGGGCAATATGCTCTCCCACAAGTGGAATGCCAAGAGCAAACAGAAATCTCGGCAATGTTTGATTTTTGCTTTTTTCAATCTCATCAATCAAATTTTGTGCCGATCTTTCACCAAATCTTTCGAGGTTTTTGACTTCATCCTTTTTCAATTCAAAGATCGAAGAGATGCTAGTGATAATGTGTGCATCCATAAGTTGGCGCACTTTTTTGCCGCCCAATCCTTGAATATTCATCGCTGATTTTTGGGTAAAATGGATAATGCGTTCTCTCACTTGTGCAGGGCAGTTTATATTGGTACAATGGGCAGATTTTTTGTCCTCGCTCATGATCACTTTGCTGTGGCATATGGGACAATTCTCAGGCATAATAAATTGCTTTTCAGAATCATCACGGTTGTCTTTTATCGGTTTGACCACGTAAGGGATAACATCGCCTGCTCGCTCGACGAGAACTGTATCACCGATACGAATGTCTTTTCTTTCGATCTCGCTCTGATTGTGAAGCGACGCTCTACTCACTTCCACACCTCCAATGCGAACCGGTTTGAGAATTGCAACAGGAGTGAGTCTGCCTGTCCTGCCGACCTGTACAATGATATCCTCCAGCATAGTAGTTCCTTGACGGGGTTTAAATTTATACGCAATTGCCCAGCGTGGATCTCGTTGACGGAAGCCAAGTTTTTCTCTGTCTGCAAGGACATTGATCTTAAATACAACGCCATCAATTTCATAGGGAAGGTCATCTCGTTTTTCAGTCATTTCAATATAATAATTATGAGCTTCAGCAATATTTTTGCACTTTCGTGATTCCTGAAGGTTTACTTTCAAGCCCCATTCTTTGAATGCTAGAAGCTCATCCCAATGGGTTTCAAAACTGGGATCCTCGCATTGTAAAATCTCATAAAGGAATATGTGAAGCGGTCGTTTCGCAGTGATCTTTGAGTCAAGTTGACGAAGTGAGCCGGCAGCAGCATTTCGAGGATTTGCAAACTGGTCTTCTCCTTCTTTTTTCCGCTGCTTATTAAGCACATTGAATTCGTCTTTGCGAATATACACTTCACCGCGGATTGCGATTTTTGATGGGATTACAATATTTCCAATCCTCAATTGCAAAGGTATTTCTCTGATCGTTTTTACATTGCTGAGTACATCTTCACCCGTATATCCGTCACCGCGTGTTGCAGCAGTTGTAAGGTTTCCATTTTCATAGATAAGCTCTATAGAAAGTCCGTCATATTTGGGTTCTGCAACGTATTCGACATTTTTTTCATTAAGAGATTTCTTGCAGGTTTCATCAAAGTTAAGCACCTCGCTGTTGTTATACACTGCTTTCAAACTGAGCATTGGCTGCGGATGAATGACAGTTCCGAGTTCTTCTTTAACCTCACCGCTTACTCGCTGGGTAGGGGAATTTGGATCCTGCAGTTCAGGATATCTCTGCTCAAGAGTTTGAAGCTTTTGCATAAGCTCGTCATATTCAGCATCAGAGATAACAGGATCATCGAGCACATAATAGCGATAATTATGATGTCGAAGTGCCTTGCGAAGTTCTTCGACTGCCGTTTCGGCTTTTTTTTCGGAATCGATCTTATTGAGATCAATTAACGGCATCATCTCGTTTTGATCAGACATTTTTTCTTGAACTTTTTCCTTTCAATGATTTGCATTAAATATACTAATAAACTAATTCAATCCTTAGAAAACGAAAAAAACTGTCAAAATATATTAAAATAGGGAGTGCTTTGACTCCCTGTAATCGATGAACCTGATCTAAACCTTCCTATTAAAAATAAACAATTTTCAAATATGAACTTGTTTTATATGAATGAAATCAATCAACACATTTTATCACAGAGCGCAGTAAAATTGCGCAATGTTTTTGCAAGAGTGGTCTCAAGAAGTTTATCTTTATCGCCAATTGCTTTTTCGTAAGTTTCATCAAAAGGTATTGTGCCGAGATAGCGTTTCTCAAAAACCTCTTTTGCAAAGGGTGTCGCAGGGAAGGTCATGTTTTCAATCACACCAAGAATTGGAATGTCCATATCATCCAGTAATTCAAGAGATTTTTTTACCACCTTTGTTGTAATCTTCGAAGGAGTAGTGACAATGCAAAATTCTACCTTTTTGATAAGTCGTATAATATCAAGTGTCGTATCGTTGATGCCTGGGGGCATGTCAATGATCAGGTAGTCAAGCTCATCCCATCTTGTGATGGCAAGGAGTTCCAAGATTGCATTCGTAATGTCCAGACCGCGCAATGGTGTGGCGTGATCTTGCGTGAAATTTGCAATTGTTATGTAGGATATTCCATGATATTTTGGAGGTATGATACCTTCGTTTTCATCAGGAAAATGAAAGTCATTGATGCCGAGGATAGTATGAGTCGAAGCACCGGTGAAATCAAGGTCAAGAAGTCCTACTTTCTGATTTGAGTCTGCGAGAACAAGTGCAAGCAATGTTGCAATTGTGCTTTTGCCGATTCCGCCTTTTCCCCCTGCAACTGCAATGATTTTGCCTACTTTTTCAAGGCGTTTTTCCACAACATTTATTCGAGGGTCCATTATTTCTCCTGCCTATCAATATTTTTTTTACCACGAAAAGCACGAAATTCACAAAAAAAAATGATGGAGATTCATTTTTTCTTTTTTCCTAGCTTCATAACAAAAATCTTTCAGTGTTTACTTGTAGATAAGATGAAAAATTTACTAATAGAGCCAATTTTAAGCCGATTCCCATTTTTTTATATACTTCAAAAATAGCTCCCTGGAGTGCATAACTTTTTTCTTTGAAAATTAATTTTTTGTGTTTTTCGTGTCTTTCGTGGTTCATATCATTTCTCTCCCTCAATCGAATCCACCCAGATGCCTCGCCCTTTCACGATTTCAAAATCGGGACTTTTGCAAATTGGACATTTGAGGAACACGTGTGCAGTTTCAGGAATAAAATGTATTGATTCTGTTTCATCATCATCAAGCTCTTTTTTGACTTCACTGAAAAGCCATTCGTGCGAGCAGTTTCTGCATTTGAAACCTGCCGGTTCGATCTCAAGTTTACAGACTACTTCATCAAAAAGACCAGGTGCATCTTTCAGAACCTCCTGCAGCACAGTATCAAAAATTTCTCTCGAAATGGTCTGCAGCTCACCAATTTTTACAACGATCTCGGTAACTTTCTGTAGATTTTCTTTTTGTGCGACTTTTTTTGCAGTGGTAATAACCGCATCAGCCAGTGCCCATTCATGCATAAATATACTCCCTAAATTATAAATTTATTTTTGTACAGTAGCGGTTCAACATGTTGAACCTAAAAAGTTTTATGTTCATAAATGTCTTTGTAATATTCATCTAAATCCTTGTTGAAATTAATTGATACTACATTATCTCTATCAAACCGCCATTTCAAAGGATTGGAGATAATATATTCTCTTATTTTATTAAGTTCTTTTTCATTTCTTACGATTCGTTCATAATAATTTCGTTGCCAACGAAAATTATTATAACTGTGCTGATTACACCATCTTGTGACAGATGCTTTATACTGTCTGATAATTGAACCAATTGAACCTTTTGTAATATGTTGGAAAGCATTTCTGGGCTGAACATGTTCAGCCGCTACATCGTCATCGGAAGAATGAATTTTGATCAAACCATGAATATGATTTGGTATTATTATAAAGAGATCCAGTTGTGTATTCTTAAAATGATTCGGAATCTCACTCCAAAAACTGCGAGCAATTTTTCCAATAGGAGATAAAATCATTTTATTACTTACTATAGAACCAAAAGAAGCTTTCCTTGAAAGTGTACATATAGTTATAAAATATACTCCAACACTGGAATAATCATATCCCGATAATCGTAAGGATTTTCTTTTTATTTTGTATAAATCTGAGCCCATTTAATATTATAAAACTAATAATTACAGGTCATAATACCGGGCAATTTCCCAAGGATGTGGGATTCTGCGCATTTCGTCGAGGTCTTTCCTCTTGATTCGTATCCATTTCATCAAAAGATCGGTCGGAAGAACATTGCCATAAGTAAGATATTCATTATCAATCCTTAAGTTGTGCAGAGCGAATTCAAGAGTGTCCGGGAATGAAGGAATTTTTTTCAATTCTTCTGCTGACAGTTTATATAGATTTGATTCGAGTGGTCCAAATCCTTTTTCAATTGGATCGATCTTGTTTCGCACACCATCGATGCCGGCCATTATCAATGCAGCAAAAGCAAGGTAGGGATTACATGTCGCATCGGTTGGACGGAACTCGAATCTGCGTTCTTCGGGATCTTTTACGTAAGCTGGAATTCTTATTGCTGCTGAGCGGTTGCCTTCTGCAAATACAGCTTTTGAAGGCGCTTCAAGCCCGGCGATCAAACGGCGGTAGGAATTTGAGGTTGGATTAGTAAGAGCAGACAGAGATGCGGAATGATTCAGAATTCCACCGATGAAATACAGTGCGGTTTTACTTAATTTATATAAACCATTTGGATCATTAAAGATATTTTTACCGTCCTTTTTCAGGAACATGTGGATGTGCATGCCGTTGCCTGCTTCTCCGGGAATGATCTTCGGCAGGAAAGAGATGACCTTGCCGTGTTTTTTAGCAATCCTATGGCTAATATTCTTTGCCAGCACTGTGGCATCAGTTGCTTTTTCGACAGGTCCGAATTTGAACTCGATCTCTGCCTGAGATGTGCCCACTTCATGGTGATGATATTTCACTCCGATGCCAACCTCCTGCAGTGCAAGAACGATCTCATTGCGGATCTTAAAAAAATGATCGTTCGGCTCTGAACGATGATAGCCGCGATTTGGTGCAAGACGGTAGATTTCCTCACCTGAAGGAGGGCTTGCCATTTCACTGCTTTCCAATCTATAAGACACCTCACGGGTGCTCATAATGCTGAAAAGTTCATCAATAATGTTGAATTCCAATTCGATCAACACCTGCACTTCATCAGCTATGCCTTCTTCTCTTAAGGTATTAAGTGCTTTTTGAATTATATGCCGCAGGTCCTGAGAAAAGCTCTCACCTGTTTGGGCATCAAATACATCACAGAAAAAATATAATATTTTTAATTCGGGCTCCACAGGATCGGTGAATGCACTGTTCATATCTGGCTTGAATATCATATCCGAGCTTTCTACATGGGCAAACCCAAAATTGGATGCATCAAAACCGATGCCGTTCTGCAACAGTTTTTCTGTGAAATTGTTTGCAGGTATGGTTACATTTCGAAGCCGTCCTTCAATATCCGGCACATAAAAGGATACAAAATTCAATTCTTTATCTTTGATGAAGCGTTTTACCTCATCGGAATTTTTAAAAGAAAGCATTGATGCCTCCATATTTACATGTATTGGGAAAGCAAAAATTTGGTAATGGGATTATATGTCAAATAAAAGGTTGTCTTTTTCAGTAAAATTCAGAAATGTAGATTAGGAGATCATGAAATATCTTAAAATGACCTCTTTCTGAATATTCTTTTCTATGATGAATTAAGTCGGATCTTAGAAAAATTTCTATTCTTTCGTGCTTTTCAGTTCAATGATATTTAGTTCTCCAAAGACTACATCCGCGTGTACGGAGATATATTTCTGTCCTTTCACATAACCAGGGGAAATATAGGAATTGTTACCGATTGCTGCCACATTTCTATCTGGTAAATGAGCACTAGAAAAGACAGAGGAAACTTTGATAATAAAAGGTTTAGCGGGATCGATCATCACATCGCCTTTCCCAAACACAACATTTACCTCAAAATCCAGAAACTCATCATCAAGCTCAATCTCTGATAGATCAATTGTGCCCTTTCCGAAAATGATATTGTATTCTTCATTCTTGTTCGTGCTTTTCATATCGCTCGAAGAAAATACCACTGTGTTTTGTGAAGTTTTGATGCCAAAGGAGCCAAAGAGTATTTTTAGCCCTAGGTATATAAAGACCAAGGCAATAATTATTGAGAATACTGGAATTTTAATGTTGAATACCGCATTGAGGATAATGCTCAATCCGAAGAGGATTATAACTGATCCCCAAAAAAAGCTGCTGAATAAAAAGCCCATTTTCACATGTCCTCCATGTTATTTGGTTATTGATTTTAAGCTTCTATAATTATGACAGGAACATACATCTCGTCCTCACTCAAGCCGCCATGATGACCGGTGTGCCAGTGAGGACTTTCACCTAATACTTTATCTTTTATGACATAATTTTCTTTTGGGATCAGCACATGATCACCAATTCTGTCCCACAATCTTGGATCGGGCTCATCCAATCCATAGAAATGGTTTTCAACGAGTTCAGAACTTTTATAAAGAGAGCATACGTCTGAAAGATTTTCTTTCACATACCCCTCGAAGAGGTCTGCCATACCTTGTTTTACATAACAGTAAGCAGCACGTGGGTCGCCGGATAGAGGCATTACCAGTGTCTCTTTGAGTTTTGGATGTTGTTCAATATCAATATGCGTTTCTTTTTCACTATCAATAAGACCGTGATCTGCCGTGATGATAACCAAACTGTCGGTATTGATGATCGCATACACAAAATTTTCCAGCGCTTTTGCAAGTTCTTTAAAGTGGGTTCTGCAGCTCGATGAATGAATACCGTTCTTATGAGCAAGTGTATCAAAAGTAGGCCAGTATGCGTAGATAAATTTCTCTTCAGGAATATCCTGCACAAGGGTCATGAGATTCATAACAAAGTTTTCAATATTTTCCTTTTGATAGGCGACGCTGGTAGATCCCTTGCTGTAGAACTTCGTATAATCCGAATTTATAATATAATCATTTGAAAGCATGTAGGATTTGCGAGTGAGATTCTCGAAAATAGTGCTTTGTTTGAAAATATCTTTTGCATATACATTGCTTTTGCTAAAAACTTCTCCGCCGTATCTCGGCTTGAAAGGGAGGATTGCAGAAATTGTTCCAAGCTCTTTTAGATAGACAAACCACCCGGTCACCGCGTGCTGTGCAGGTGACATACCTGTCAAGAAGGATGTGATCGCTGTTGCAGTTGTTGACGGAAAAACCGAAGTGCAATTTCCTGCAAGATGCTTGGTAAAAAAGGAATTTCCCTGCTCCTTGAGGAAGTTATATCCCAGCCCATCGAGGACGATGAACACCACATTTTTTTTACTCGAAATAAGATCACTCTCGACAAAAGGGAGCGGTTTATGATGAATTGAATTATTCCCCATTGACTGAGTGACGCTGCTGACAAGATTGATAATACTGCCATTTTCATAGTTTGGTTGGATCATTAATACCTTTCTGCAAGAATTCTAATTAAGATGAAATCTGCCTATAACTCATTGGTCTGGTATGCCATTTTCTCGATCGCATCATTCATGATCTCGGATTTGCTCTCTGCTTTTGCCCATATAAATTGATGCGCCTAATATTACAGTATCATAGTCAGAAATATTGGGTTTTTTAACATTTTTTAGGTTTATGATATCGGTTTCTGCATTGAGTTTTTTCTTTAAGCAAGAGTGCAGGATTTTCTGTGCTACCATGTTTTGTTATGAAAAAGATACAATTTTTCATGAACACCTCGTTCTATAATTTTCCGACTGAAGCAATATACACAACCATTTCATCTTCGCCGTCAACTTTAAGAAGATAATTAGATTTTTCTTGAGCATAGGCGGCAATTCCACACACTCCCAAACTCAGAGCTTCCGCAGCAAGATAAAGATTCTGGCACACATGCCCTGCATCGAGGAGGATGAGTTTCGCTGCCATAAATGCATAGCGCCATTCGCAGCGATAGGGGATAGCTGTCCAGAAAAAAACGACCGAGCTATCACCTACGAATTCCTGCTCAAGACAGGCATCTACTGTTTTATTGGGAAGATCATCAACAGCATGAAGGAATTCGAGCTGGTGTTCCAGCGGACAGTAACGATAGATGCCCTGCTCCAGCCCCTCTACATGAAGAACACACAAATAGGTCTCAAGAGGATGACGAGCTCCTGCAGAAGGTACGGTTCGGAAGCTCACTTTGTTACCACTTCTATCAAATACTTTTTTTACTCCCTGAGTGCACCAGAGCAAAAAAGAAAGGTGTTCTAAATCTATGGCTTCAGCGGTATATTTTCGTCGTGAGCGGCGTTGATTTATGATGTCATAAAGGTCCTTTCCCGGGTTCACAAGATCTTCTGGAACAGGGAGATCGATAAGATTTTCGGGATTTGCAATGGGTTTTTCCAGGGGAGGTTGGGGGAGCTTCTTTTGCTGATCGGTCTTAATGTTTTGCATTGAACCGAGATCGCAATTAAGAAAGAATCGCTGTTCTTCATAGCTTTCCATGGATGACTCCTATTGCTTTGCTCAAGACGCTTTTTGGAGGTTCTCTGAATGTCAAGTTTTAAGGAATTATACATTCACATCTCCTGAAAAATTACCTTGTCACAAGTCGAAGAGCTTGTTATAAGTTAATTGTGTTCTGAACTCCACGTTCCGTTGCTCGGAACTGTGAAGTCCAGTCCACAAGTCTTTTTTGATTCCTGAATGCGGTGACACATTTTTTATTGTATTGATATGAATGTTATTCTAAAAAAATTCTCCTCTAACCTGCCTATCCGTCTTGTCGGGGCGTATCCGCCAGCTGGCGGAGTGATGACAGCGTTTTTTTGACTGGATTATTTAAGTTTTTGAACCATTGAGAAGATCTTACAACCATTCGCAGGCGGCTTTGCGAAAGTTGTCTTCCATTCGTAAAGTTAAAATTCCTGATTGATAATTTACCCTTCATTTTCTCCGTGATGAGAACATGTCAATTCCACAAAAAGCAGCCGTCATTCCCGAGCCCCATCGGGAATCCAGTATTTTTTCTGATAAATAGAACGCATATCCACGCAGGTTGGACTGATTTTCGCAGATGAAGAAAAAAAATTATGTGCGAGCTGGACTTCATAGCTCAGCCACGGAGCATGGAGTTCAGTGCTCAAACAAATAATTAAAAAGTCGGTTCTGAACTCCACCTCAGCGCGCTGCCGGTGAAGTCCAGTACCATATAAATTGGTTTTATATCGAGCTATAGAATAATCCCAAAATACCACTGAGAATTGTGTGTCGAATTATGCTTTCTTCAAATTTATTACAAAAGTCACACCCGGTTTATCATTATCTTCCAAATATATCGAGCCGCCATTTCTGTTGATGTTTTGCCTGACGAGAAAGAGCCCCATGCCGGTATGTCCGGCTTCGCCTTGTGTAAACTGTTTCTCAAATATACGTTCGTGAATGTCTTCAGGTATTTTTGTGCCATCATTAAGGATTTTAATTTCAGTAAAATCAGAAAATTCATCAAAAGTAATAGTGATATTCTTTGCTTTGCCATGCAATTTCGCATTCTCAATAATATTATGAATAACCGATTCAAAAGCTTCATCAGCATACACTTTGCAGTTACCATGAAGTTGGATGTTCATACCTGAAAATTCTTGGGTGAGTTTGTCAACTACGAGTTTTAGATCGATTGGTTTCAAGGGTATTTCTTTTCTGCTGCTGAATTCAAGCTCCCTCATATAATTGATAAGTTTGAGCCCATTATCGCATTTGATATCAGCTTCTGTGAGCATTTTTTCATCTTTCCCTTCATTATACAACTGAAGCGCAGCTTTGATGACGATGAAATTATTCGCAAGATCATGACGGAGCATAGTATTTATCAGTGCAAGCTGTTTTCGGATATGTTCGGTATTTTCTTTTGATATAGCAATATCCTTGTTTGTGATCCGCAGACGATGATTGATACGAACACGTAGAATAAAAAATGTTATCACAACTGCAAGGGCAAGGATAGAACCAAACAGTAGAAAAACGAATCTCAACTTATAGAGTTTGGCAATTTCCAGGTCTTTTTTCAGGAGTTCGTTTTCTTTATCTTTTTTCCCTTTAATAAAAAATGTGTTAATATTGTTAATATTATAAGGAAATATGATTATTTAATTAGCAAACTATAAATATAGAAAATTTATGCTAAAGGATTTAATTCATCCAATACACTCTCAATTATTCTTGTATCAATTTCATCTAACTTTTTACTATTTTTATAGGCAAAAAGTCGATCAATTGCATCTTCCTTTTGTTTTTCTTCTTCAATAAGATTTGATAATTTGTTTCTGATACTGCTTCCTTTAAAACTTTTAATGAACTCAACTATTTCCTGATATGATCGTCCTATTTCTTTATTTTCGAAATAGAATTTCTTTTCTTTTTCTTCTATCAAACCAAATGCTCTTCCCAAACAGGCAGTTATCCTCATTTCATCTTCTTCATCTCCAAGTGTATAAACAGATGGAAACAAATCTTCTGTTTCCCATTCCGGATTTATATATAGCTTCTCTCTATCCTTAATCTTTGAAATAAGTTTCTTTCCATATTTGATCAGGGCAATGTGAAATGCAGGGAATCCTACCTTCAATTTAGAGATGGTGATTTCATATTTATTTCTGATACTATAAGGTTGAATATTTGAATATCCCTGTTTTCTCAATATTTCTTTTACATAAGACGTTTCAGGATTATCAACCCCAACATAGGTCAATAGCTGCGAGACATCCATTCCTTTTTCCACATCTAAAAGAATAAATGCTTTTGCAGAGTCATATTGATTGATAAATTTTTCAATGGTGTTTATCCTACCTTCTTGCTCTTCTCCTTTCAAAAATTCTTCTATGGATTCTTCATACACAGGACTAAATATCTCTTCTGAGAAATCATCAAATTCTGAAAACAGACTATTAAGATTACCAATTTCCCTGAATTCATCAAAATATTTTGATAGAGACTTTTCTTTAAAGAATCTCTCTGTTTCAAGGGAAATTCTTGCATTTTTCTCAATAAACCTATCTAAATCTTTCTTTGTTACTACACTCCGAACAAATAATGTGCTCGGAAAAGTAATGTTTTCCCAGTCCTTTTTTCTCTCTTTCGAACTCTGCACAATCTTATCTATAAAAGTTTGCAGTTGATTCTCTGTTTTTCTCACAAACTCTTTGTATTTTATAATCCATTCGTGGAATCCTCCATGCAAAGAATGTTTAAATCTGGTTTTGAAAATCCGGTTATAGAGTTCCTGATACCTGAGTATAAGATTTATCTTCTCATTTTTCAAAGATGTAACCCTCAATATTGCTTCCTGTATTTTTCTTCTTATGCCATTCCAGTATTTCAAGAATCCCCAGATACCATAACCAACAAGTCCAAATGGGTATATCTTTCCACCAATTTTGAGCACTGTTAACAATGAGGGATTTGGAGTCCTCGATATAGCATAAATAAAAAGGATAATCAAAAATACTGCTGTCCCAGCAACAGGGGAAATTATAAGCAATTTCCTGACAATCCTCTTTCTTTCCTCGTAGAGTTCGTCAAGTTTGTGCTTCTCCTCTCTGTATCTTTTATCTATTTCATGGAGATCCGTTCTTACTTTTTCTATTTCTTCTTCTGTCTTTTCCTCTATATCGCCAAGTAATTTGCGTCTTTCGGAGGGGTCGGCAATCTTGAAATCAAAATCTGCTATCTCATCTTCTAGTTCGCTATATTGCTCTTTTATGTCCTCAATTTCTGTCTCTAACACCCCTACTCTCTTTTTTAAACCTTTGTCTACTTGCTTTTTCTTTGGTGCCAGAGAGTCCTTTTCTATAGCTAAATTCCCCGTCTCTTGCAAATCTTCTTTCACTCTTTCTTCGCCTTTTGTCTCCTTTTTTCTTAATTCTTTTTTAGATTTCACAAGAAGCGATGTCTTATCATCTATATCCCGTTTTAATTTACCCAGTCCCTCTCTGTTTATCCCAAATGCCTCATCAAAAAAGGCTTTTACCTCTTTTTCAATCAGATCTAAAGTAAACGCCTTCTCAACAATATCTCCCTTTGTATAAGGAGATTTTTGATTCTGAAGCACATCAAGAAATGCTTTGCTATAAAAGATACCGTTCTCTTTGGAATCTATCCCTGTCTTTATAGCACTAAGTAATTTTTTCGTCTTTTCACCAGATAGTTGTTCTCTCCTTAGCGAGAGTTTACGATTCATCGCTGTAACTTCAACTTTATCAAAATTTCCTGTTTCCTCTTCCATATCATTTATAAAATTCTCCATTACTATATTTTCATTTATTGTCCCTTTATATTTGAAATCAACCCAAATTGTTTTTCCTTCAGTGTCCAGTTCTAGTTCCTCAGATATTCTGTCGAACTTATTTTCAAGCAAGAATTCCTTTACATCTGCACCAATGTATCCTTTCTCAAATGTTTTGGGAGTTATTACACCTTCTGATCCAAAGATAATGAAACTTAAATAATTTGAAAATCCTTTCATTATTTTATCAATAGGAAAGACAAGTTTAGCAAGTCCGAAAGAGTTATATCTTGTAGCCTTACTGTCGATTCGCCTCGAAAGCACGGAAGAGAAGCTGACATCAGAGGCTATTTCACCTGTGAGAAGTGATATAAAAACCTCGCTGAGCATAGGGATCAGGTCTTTATAAGAACCAATTTCAACAGCTTCTTCATTCTTTCCTGTAAAGAGATAAGTAAAACCGAATGGGACTTGCTCCTCAGATGAAATAAGTTTGGGATGGTCGGCTATAAAATCCAGTTCCTGTAAACAGGCATAACTTCTGCTATAAGCCAGTTCGTTCTTTTTGTATTCATCAAAGAGATCAGGGAAGAAGCCCAGGAGATTTGTTTCTATTATTGTACCTCTGAGTCTACCAGTAAGAATATATTGAATAAAGCCGAGAAAGGGTATAATTGCTGTTGAGCCTATAGAGTCAAATAGCGTAGAGATAATAAATAATCCCATCGTTTCGTCTATTTCATATCCTTTCTCCTGAAGTTCAATAATGATTTCCCTTCTCCGTATATTTTCTATCTTATCCGCGAGTATGTCCTCAATTTTCTTTTCATAATTCAGCAGTGTTTGAAAATTTAGAGGAAAATTTTCAAGCGAAAGTTTTAGTTTCAATCCCTCACATTTAAGAGAAAATTCACTTTCCTTAATGTCCCGATACTCACCATTTTCTTCAAATGTAAGGCAAGATATAACCTTTGTCAGGTCCTTCTGTTTCTCACTCAGAACAGTATACACGCCTTTAGCAATCTCTGAACCATACTTGCCTAATCCAAGAAGGACTACTGGTTTAAATTTCTGTTTCATAAGAATCTCCTATTGTTATCAAAAACTCTGTTAAAAAGCAGAATAAAGTCTATCGCTGCATAACATTAGGACTTTATGCTCTAGTTAAAACTTAAAGCTCAAGGATAGAATTTATGAAGTTCTCAATATCATTGAGTTCCAGTTCTATCTGGTTACGAATCTCTTTACCATATTTTTTTGCCGTTTTCTCTAACTCATCTCCATAATCTCTCAGGCTTTCCGCGACTTTTTCATTACCTAACTTCTTAATTATTTTATCAATATTTTCTATTGCTTCATCAACAAATTCTGTATCGTCAAGGAATGTCTTCATAGCTTCTGCCCTTCCTTGTGCCAATTTAACTTTGTAATCCTCTAGCTTTTTCCCTCTTCTCTCAGACTTAAGGTAATAATATTGTCCCGTTTTCGATATAAGGTTAAATGGCTCTGCAAGACCAAGAGACCAATATTTTCTTGCTTCTTCCTCCTCTGTTCCAGGGAAGAGTGCAGGAAGTTCTTTCTCCCAATCTTTATGAATGTGATAGCAAAATGGTCTCTCTGGGTTCATATACTTCTCTCTGTATCTTGGCATATTACTTACCACAAATGCAGGCACAGCAGCCTCAACCTTGAAGCATATTACTCTCTCTGGATCCCCAGTTCCAATAATAGAAGGCTCATAAGGTGAAGCTATTGCTGTATGTATTTCCTCAGGGACAAAGACGGTGTCATTTGGATTTTCTACACCAAAGAGGTATATGTTCTCGGTCTTTTTATCCACTGCAACCAAACCCTGATCGTATTGCCAGAGAGGTGAAGCCATTTTATCCAGAAGTCCTATATATTCCATCTTTTTATCTTTAGGAAGTTCCTTCAATATATCATCTATTCTTTTCTCCTTTATTTCTTTCACTTTTTCTTGTGAATAACCATATTCTAAAAGAGTATCCTTTACTTCGCCTATTCTCATTTCTGCCAGTTTTAGAAAATCCAATTTTCTATCATCTTTTAGCCATTTTATAAAGTCGTGTGCCTCAACAGGTGGTATTTCCTTTTTCAGATTCGCGGGTTTTAACTCCAGAACAAAAGGTTTAATATCTTTTTTTTCGAATTTCTTGCGTTGAATATCCTCATTAAGTTCCTGTGTAAGCGTATCGCAATAACTGGAAAAAGCATTAAGTTTCTCAATCCATTTGTTTGCCTCGTCTATAATATAAGCAAAGAATTCAATAGCCCTTTCTCTTCGCTCTATCTCAAGAATTAGCCCAGATTCTCTGTCTACTAATTGTTTATATTTTTTTAGTGCACCCTCAATTTTAGCCTTTGTTCCAAATAGTGCTTTAGAAGCCTTCTCTGCTTCTGATTTTGCAAGACTATACCTGGATTTCATATCTTCTTTTAATTTTGCATTTTCATCTCTCTCCTGGCTCATTTCCTTCTTAAATTCTGTAAGTGTACCCACAAGAGAATGAAGAAAGTTCTTTGAAAACTCAAGACCATGAGGGGTGGATAGGCGATTAGTAAGTTCGTCATTTAGAGCTTTTAGCTTCTCATCCTTAAACTTAACAAGATTCTCTTTTGCGGTCTCGCCTATATATCTTTGAACATCGTTCAGATGTACTTCTCGTCTTCCAATTGTTGGACCTACTGTCTCCTTCTTAAAATCTGGGGGCAATGGAAACTTTTTAAAATCTCCTGGTGCTAAAATGCTATCAATCACATCATCTGCGTCATGCTCTTTTATTCCTACTCTCTGAATGAAGTCGGCTGTAAACTCATTGACATGTGAGATATCGCCACCTATGAAGACTTTATGAATTATACTTAATGCTATTCCTTTAGCGTAAAAGTCAGCAAACCAATCTCCTGGATATACAAGCTCACTAACTCCGAAACTACTGAATACAGTAGGTTTGCCCCACCACTTTTTGCCTATTAACTGAGCTTCTAAGTTATCTATGATATCACTAACCCCTTTACCAGTTGCACTACTTTGAAGAAACATTCCCATCCCAAGAAACTCTTGCAAGTCTTTTAGATCACTATATTCTATTCCTTGTCTGTTCATATTATTTATCAAATACACAGCATTAAATAATCCGTGTTCTATTTTTCTTTCCCTTCCTCCGAGTTGATATCTGTATTTTCCTTCCTCAGTAAAGAAGTAGTTTATCTCCTTAATTGTACCAAAAGCATTTGGTTCTACATTGTCTGTAGCTGGCTTGCCGACAAATATATCTGGGAGCAAAAGATAGCCAATCAATTTATCTGTGTCATTCAAATTTTTCCGTGTAAGAGCAGATATATCTATAAGACTTCCTGAGCCTGTTCCTCCAGAAAGAGAGCAGACTATGTTCACTATAATATTACCAGATGAAACTTCATATTTATTTCTATACCTTTCAATCCTGAAATCACGAACACTGCTTATTAAACCATCTATCTTTGCCTCAATGGGACCAGCATTAGCGAATACAGCTAATCTTCCTAATGGTCTTACCTGTTTTGCTCCACTTGTTAAAGCAAACCTGGGAACCTTTTCAGGAATCCAACTCTTCACCTCTCTATTTGTTTTTATCAAGCTGCCAGGATTCCTCACTTCTATTTTGAGGAATTCTCCTGGTTCAAGTTCTATCTCTACTTCTTCTGTCTCAAGACGATCCTTATCAGTAGTATCTATTACAAGAAACTTCATCATTGGTGGAATCTCACCGTAAGTCTCTAAAAGTTTCTTTTTCATATGTAGCACCGCATGCATGCCTGTGCCACCCAACCCGATTACTGCTGTCTTTTTAAGCATATAAGCCATTATATCCTCCTGGTTTTTTTATTAAATTATTCCCTAATAAGGGAAAAACTGGAAACTCTTGCCTTATAATTTCCAAATTTTATTGTGTCACCGTCAAATATTTTTTCTTGTCCAAAAATTGTACTTACATTACGCTCACCGGATTTCTTTATAAGAACTTCCCCATCAGTTACATCAAGTACTACAAAAACCCTATGCTCATCTTTTATTGCACGAATTGTAAAGCTTGCATTAGCGTCTTGGAAATATTCTCCATCTTTTCCAAATCTTACCTCAGTTTTTCCCGCGAGGTCTATCTCGCTCCTCTCAGGTTCTATAATATCCAGTTTCAAATCAGAAATAACGGGGGGTTTAACTTTTTGTCTAATTATTAAAAATGCCACAATGATAATAATGGCTAAAATAATTAGCCAAACATAGAATGGAACTGGTTTTTTGGGTATTACAAATGACCAACTAACACCATCCTCTTTTTGCATTTTCAAGCCTTTGCCCATAACTATCATATCCTCACTTTCAAAATTTAAAGTTCCTTTATATTTCCCGCACTTTAAATCTTTATTGGCAACTACTTTGAATGGAACTTTCGTTAATGGGGGTGAAACTGTTATATACTCATTTTTTTCATTATTTATGGAAATATTGTTAGAACTTAGAAGAGAGGGATTATTCGTCGATGGGGTACAATGTAATCTTAAATTTCCTCCTTTTTCTAAAGCCTGTGTGTTATATTTTAAAATCAATATCTTTTCTTTTTCTGGAGTTTTTTCTTTATGTATATTCAATTTGCCGAAATTGATAGGAAATTTTTCTCCATTAGCTAAAGATACTGTTACAGTCCTTTCAGTCTCATAGCTGAATTCAACATCTATTATCTCTGGAACTACAAAAACCAAATCATTATTTGTAATAAAAGTATATGTGCCCTTATATCTTTTTTCTTTTTCTAGATTTTCAATATTCACGAACGAAAGTTCAATGTCGACTTTTTCCCGGAGAGCAAATGATGTCGGTTCAACCTCAGCAAAAACTCCCATGGTTGGAAGGGCGGGAAACTCCGGTTGTATACTTATCTTCAGATCTGCTGGTAATATATCTCTGTTATGAATGTTGAATAATTGTGTTTTGATGCCTCTACCTGTTTTTAGCAAATTTTTATAATTCATAACAGGTAGCTTTACTTCGATCAAAAGTGGTGGTGGAACTTTGCCAGTATCTGCCTCAACTACTTTTACTCTATCAATTTCTTCCAAATGTCTTTTTTGGTCATCGGGCAATTTGACTCCCAGAGTGCAATAATAAAGCCAATCCTTCCCCCCTCTTTTTAGTTTATAATACTTTAAAATATCGTTTATATCAAATTTATTTGTATTGTCAGTATCCAGGCCATCAGTATAGAGAAATATCATAACCACATGCCCTTCTTTTCTAAAACTTATGATACGATCGATTGCATCTTTCATAGAACGATAAATCCAGGTGTAACTACCCTCGGCTGGCAACTCATTAAGGTAATTTTTCACAGCTTCAATATCGCTTTTGTTTTTTATCTCAAATCGCCTTGAATCATGAATTCCCTCATCAAATGGATAAACGAAGATATTAGCACCAGGTTCGATATCATTAAAGAACTCACTTATCGCTTCTTTCACCTTTGGGAAAATAACAGGATTACCACTTCCTTCTGGAAGTCCTACCATTGAACCTGATGTATCTAGTAAAAAGATATAATCAAAAACTAGTTTCTCTTGTTGAGAAAAAAGTAAAATTGGAAATAGTAATGCAAGAATGAAAAGAACCATGAATAGCTTAATTTGTTGCATTTTTTCCTTCAATCATTATTTTTTCCAAAAAAAGACTCCAATGAAAATATAAGTCAAGAAAAAGTATGGAATGAAGAAAGCTATTGCTTTTTTGTTTTTAAAATTTTGATAACTCATTCAATATAATTTTTGAAGAATAATGTGTTTTTTTATAAAAAATTCGGCAGATTACTAATTTCCAAAATAGAAATAATCCCAAGGTATAACGAGAAGTTAAAAATCAGAAATTGTGAATTTATTATCAAATAGGCATCTGCTAAAAAAATTGGAAAAGTGTTAGTTAATATTTTACCTCAAGAGGAAAAGAAATCCTTATCTAATGATAAGGTGAATTAAGTAAATAATTGATCTTAAATTTAGAAATTGCAAATTATATATTAATTTGTATTTATTCTATTTTTCCTACTTTTATAAATATCTTTCAAACATACTCATCCTCGTATTTTTTTTGATTCGTAATAAATCTTTATGATTGAGTGTTTTACGTGTCAATATTTTCGTGTTTATTCCTTGCATATCCACAATTTTTTTTAATCCCAATATAGACAGGCTTACATGATTGTAGCGGATTAACGTTATGCAGCTACCAGCAGTTACGACGATGCTAAGACTAAGTTATATTAAATTATTAATTTTAGAATTACGATTTATGTTTTTTAATTTCGGTCAAGCAAGCAATTGCGGGTAGGTGCTGTTATATGCCAGCTTTTATATTATCAATTTTTGTAATAACCAATTTCATTCCGCATCATTTTTTCTATGTCGGTCCACAAATCAAGCATTTTTACATTTCTTTCGCTATGTCCGATATTTCCAAGTTCTTTTGCCGTGATATTAATATCTTTCTCATTGGAAATTTTATTGAGAACGATAGAGAATTCATCCATAAAGTCGTTTGCAATTTTCTTATACTCATCAATTTTTGGTAGTAGGTCATCACTGCAAACTAATTTTAATTTATTCAGTTCTTGATTAAGAATCATTGTAGGTTGAACAGATCGTTTAGAAAACTCAATAATTTTCGCATTAAAATCCATTAATGCTTGATTACTTTCAATTTCATCTCCAGAAATAATCCTGTCAAAAAACTCAGAGGCAACGCCATAAATCATTTTAGGATCTGTACGTAAATTTTGATTAATCTCATCTGCTTTATTCATGAATGCTGAATAAACCTCAAACCTTTTTTCAAGAGCTTTATCTTTTTTCTGATTCTTTCTAGCGATGATGAATTGAATTATTCCCCAAGACCAACCTAAAAGTCCAAGTACTAAAATTAAAATATCTTTAAGTTCCATTGTCGTTTTTTTTAAGCTGGCATATAACGGTCAGTATATGAAAAGTTGCCGATTTCGAAACTCAAATCTTTCAATTTACGATGAAGTTGATGCGAGCTACAAGGCTTTATTTTACTGCTATTTCGGCAATTTTTTATATACATTGTTGTGTGTAGTAATTCTTACTAAAAGTCATTGAGTTTTTTCTTTTCGTTTGCTTTTTCTTTAAATTCTTTTAGTTCGACACTTTCATATTCAATCATTAATTGTGTTTTATAATTCTCACCCGATAACATAATTGTAATTTCAGATTTTTCCGTTTCCCAAGTTGAATAATATAAAAGATGTCCTAAACTCACGGCAAATCCCCATTGTGAATAATCATCTTGATAAAGGTCATTTTTCCATATTTTTTATCTTTTTGGGGTTTTCCGTATTTCTTTTCCAATAAATCTTTTAACGTGTTATAATCATTTATGTAATCATTTTTATTTGAATGTTCTTCTGTTGCAAGATATCGTCCTGTTGTTAATTTTCCTTCTGTAAACAGATAACCTATGATTGTTTTGATACTTGAAATTGTTGTTTCATATGCTAATAATGTGCTATTTTCATCTATCACTTTTAGTTTTTCATTTGTTTTTACAACTGTAATTGAAGCACCCCAGTCACTTGTTCTAAATCCTGTTTGAGAGAAATTAGATAATGCTTTGTCATCTCTCATTTTGTCTTCAACTGCACTCAATTCTTTACTGGAATATTCTATAACAGTTTCTAAATCATAATTTTCACCTGATAACACATAAAAAACACTTGTTCTATCAGTTTCCCAAGATGAATAATAAGTCAAATGACCAAGACTTACAGCAAAACCCCACTGTGAATAATCATCTTTATATAAATCATTCTTCCATACTTTTTCATCTTCTTTCGGTGTGCCATATTTTTTTTGTAACAATTCTTTAATCGAGTTGAAATCAGAAATGTAATCATTTTTGTTTGAATGTTTTTCAATGATTGAATATTTTGCTCTTGTTAGTTTATCGCCTGCAAAAATGTAAATTACAAAACTTTCGTAGCCTGCTAATTCTGCTCGATAGGCGAGAACATCATCAGTTTCTTTAAGAATTTCACTCGTTTCAGTTTGTTTAACTTGTGCTTTTGTCATACCCCAAGTTGTTTTACGGAAATCTTGTCCATAAATTAATCCACTTGTCATTAAGATTAAGATTGTAAAAATCAAAGTGCTTTTTTTCATCATATTACCTTTTAAATTATTGTTTAGTCTTATTCTATTTCGTTCGCTTTATTACACACAACTACTTCCTAAACGACATATTACGTTTAGCATACCATATTGGGGTTATATGCGAATAAATCATTCGTTTATTTTTCCTTTATCTGAAAAAATATAATCAGCTAGCGAAATTATATTTTGAAGATTTTTTGTGAACATGTGGGTGTAGATTTCTGTAGTAATGAGACTTCTATTTTTTCTTTTCATAAATAATTCATATCTTAAATTCTTATTAAGGACAAAAAGATGTGAACCAACATTATTTGTCAAATAGAAAATATATTTCCCTGAAAATTTTCCCCAATCTTGACATTATGTAAACTTAGTACGAAATTATGTATATGAGAAATGATCATGAATTTTCGCAAAAAGATATAAGCTTAATCAATAAATACAAGTTCTTCCTGCAGTTTGAAAAGGGCTTAAGTGAGAATTCAATTCTTGCCTATGAGCGTGATATAAAGCAATTTGCAGAAGAAAAAAGCAGGTATGATCTCACAAAAATTATTTCCGATGATGTGATCGCTTTTATGAATTTTCTCTACAAGCACGGTGCATCAGATAAAACTGTTGCCCGTAAGCGAAGCTCGCTTGCGAATTTTTACAAATTTTTATACATAGAAGAGCTAATCTCTGAGCCAATTTTTGAGCGGTTCCCTTCACCTAAAGTTTCAGCATCTTTGCCGGATGTTCTCTCGATAGAGGAAGTAGATACACTCATCAATGCAGTGGAAAGAACAGACGAATACGGCACTCGCGATCGGGCAATCCTGGAATTTCTCTATTCAACCGGAGCGCGCATTTCAGAGATGATAGACTTGCGTATCGGCGATCTTTATCTTGATGAGAAGATCGTGAGATTATTTGGAAAAGGAAGAAAAGAGCGCTATGTGCCGATCTCGCAAACAGCACTGAACTATTGTAAAAACTATATTGATAATGCCCGTCAAAAGCTCCTGAAATATAAGCAGAGCAATATTTTGTTTCTCAATAGATTCGGAAATAAACTCAGCAGAATGGGCTGCTGGAAGATAGTTAATAAATATGCTAATCAAGCAGGAATAAAGAGTCACGTGTCACCACATACATTGCGACATTCTTTTGCCACTCATCTGCTGCAGGGCGGAGCGAATCTTAGGATCGTGCAAACTTTACTGGGACACAGCAGCATCAGCACCACCCAAATTTACACAAATATTGACAGGAATTATCTCAAAGAAGTTCATTCCCTCTATCATCCAAGAGCATGAAAAAACAAAACATAAAGGAGTTCTGACTATGTTGAAAAAGCTTTATATCACAGCTTTAGTAGCTTGTGCAATAACTGGAGTTCTTTTTGCGCAGGAAATGACAGACAGAGATATCCAGCAAATAGAATATGATGCAGGAACCGCCTACAATGAAGGTGTCGAACTCTACACTCAAAAAGATTATCAGGGCGCGACAGATAAGTTTGTAACGTCTCTTGATCTATACAAAAAGATCGATACTGAAGCCAATCCAAAAACCGACCGCATTCGCGAATTATATAAGAACCTTTCGGTTCTGTATTATATGACAAAGCAATATCCAAAGGCAATTGAGTATTATGAGCTTCGTCAGCAATATGAGCCGGACAATTATCAAATCGTGATTTCTCTAAGCTCGATCTATGATGCAATGGGAGATGATGATCAGGAGCTTCAGGTTCTTCTTGATTATGATGAAAACTATGATAGATACAAAATAAGTAAAAAAATTGCCTCAATATATGAGGATAATAATGACCTTCCAAATGCGATTATATATTATACCGATGCCTTTGAGCTCGATCCGAAAAAAGTTGAATTTCTGGAAAAGATCGCCCTCTTCTATCATAAGACAGGTGAAACCCCCAAAGCGATACAGGCATACGAGGATTATATCGCCACTGAACCGGCTGATTACATTCTAAGAAAAGTATATAAAAACCTAGGTATTTTCTACCAAAATATGGGACAGATCGATAAAGCGATACTTGCTTTTGAAAATTCTCTTGCGCTTAAAAATGATAAGGATATCGCTTTCACCGTGGGGCATCTCTATTATGATCAGGGAAATTATCAAAAAGCCAAACAATACCTGCGGGATGTACTGAGCATAGATCAGAATAATCCTCAGGTACATTACTATATGGGTAAGATATATCGTGAGGAAGAGCAATGGGATAAGGCAATTTCAGAATTTGAACTTATTGTGAACAATCCCCAACTCGGGAAATTTGCAAAAGAAGAAATAGATTTTATTAAAAAGCAACAATAATATATTAATAATATAGATATAAATCAAGTTTAGCAGTAGATATTATAAAAGGTTTTATATGATTTTTTTAAGTAATTTCCATTCACGTGAAACCCGAATAACTAATTACTCCCGATGCATCGGGACTAATGAAATTTCAAATGACAAATTTACCCCGTTAGATAATTTTTCAGTGGACAATAGTGAAAAATCAAACAAGATGAATATCTAACGGGGTGAACAAATAAAAAGAGATTTCGAACATAAAATAGGCAT
>ASNI01000018.1 GCA_000404785.1 Cloacimonetes bacterium SCGC AAA252-N17 | reverse complement strand
ATAAAGGTTAAATATGATTTTTTTAAATAATTTCCACTTGTAGCAAGGTAATTCCACATAAAAAGGGCATGTCATTCCCTCGAAAGAGGGAATCCAGTTTTTTCTTTGAGCTAATGGATACCGCTTCGGAAGTTAGAGAAAATTTCCTCAAGCCCGCCTATACAAGACGTGTGGTTAAAAGTTTTTTATTTGGTGGAGTCTAAAGAATCAAAAAATTGTTTGAGAATGATTTCAAAAGCAGTTCCACAATTAAAAGATGAAGAAAAAATTACTTTGACATTTAATTTTGACATTTTATTTGTTCACCCTGTGGAATACGAAGTCCCGATTTTACGGGATTCCACAGGGTAAATTAGTCCCGACTTGTCGGGAAGAAATTNATTTAATTCTTATCTCATCTCTTGAAGAATATATTATAAAGGTTAAATATGATTTATTTAAATAATTTCCTTACTGTGAAACTTCAATAATTAAGCAGTAGAATTTTTTATACATGAGAAAACGAAAATGGTTGCTGATAGTTGTCATTATCATCATATTGATCAACCTTCTCTTCTGGGGAATGACCTATCTGTTCGATGTTAATACTTATATCAAGAATCGGCTCGCCAAAACAATAGGGAGCAAACTGAATGCAACCATAACATTCTCAACACTGAATGTTACTTCAAAAATATTTCAACTATCTGATCTGGAAATCGTGCAGCAGGATGGTGAATATACATTTAATGCAAAACAGCTTTATATTCATTATTCTTTTTGGGAGTTGCTTCTGCATAAATTCCATTTCACAAAAGCCCTGAAAGAGATACGTTGCTTTTCACCAGAGTTCATTTATAATGTTAAATTCAAAGAAGAACAAAGACAAGTTAGAATTGATATCGAAGCTTTAGAAAAAACACTGACTCGTTTTAATTATATTTCAATTATCAATGGAAAAGTTAGCGTGAGCAGTACTGAGAATATTGTCTTTTCGGAAAATCTGGAGAAAATAAATATTAGTCTCCAAAAACAGCAGGATAAAGAGTGGCATGTAAAAATGACTGCCTTTCAGACTGAAAGTGAAGGTTCATTTGAGATTGATGGAGTATATTCAAAACAGTCAAATCATTTTAAAACTATGCTCATGGATTACGAAGTGCCAAAAATCAGCACAAAGGATGTGTCCCTCATTAGTTCAAGTATAAATGCAGAGTTTGAAACTACTTTGTCTGGAATTTCACGAGGAATTATCCGCATTAGTGATATTGAAAGCAATTTCCACGATGAAAGTTTTTCTTCAAGGGGAATGACAATATTACTCACTCCTGACTCACTCAAGATCGATGAAAATATTGAAATCATATGGAAAGAAAATGTATTAATTTGTGATGGATTTATTTCAAACTATTTGAGCAAAGATTCTAATCTGGATATTACTTTTGAAATGAATGATCTCAACTTGGCTTCTCTCGGTGAAAACATGTCGGGCAGTATTGATCTACACGCAGCTATGACTGGCAACTATACCTCACCGGTAATTGATTTGAAGATAGCTGGAAATAAGCTTGGATATGATTCCTTTGAATTCGACAATCTTTCAGCTAATCTAACCTACAGCGATAAGTACGCAGAAATTCAGAATGGGATTTTTGAAGTTGACTCTAATCGAGTTGAATTTCACGGAGGTGTTTCAGTAAAAGGAAGTAATCTTTTAGAGAGCACTTTAGATATAACTTTTGAATCGGATGATTTTATTTATCCAACTGAAAACCTTACCGTCCAATTTGATATAAAAGTAAAAGTTTTGGGTTTTGTACAGAATCCCAAAGTTCATGCGGCTCTTGATAAATTAGTTGTACTGAATGATATTTTTCAACTTCCTGAATTATCCGGAAGTATTTCTTATCAAAACCAAAAAGCAATATATGATCTGCAAAACATCTCGCGCTCGATACTGCTGAGGGGAGATTTTGATATTTCTCGTAAGACTCCTTCGATCAATACTGAATTAATTGCAAATGACTTTATACTGGCAGAAATGTTTAAGACTGAAATCCCATTTGTAAGCTCTCTCGATCCGCAAGTAAATGCCCGATTACAACTCGACATCAAAGATGGAATCATTACTCTCGATGGATGGTTCAACTTTGCCGACCATAACAATTCCTCTATAAAAGGATCGATCCTTATTTCCGGTGAAGTTCCTGTTGATTTCACAGGAAAAACCGGCTTTCTTTCAATAAGATCAGACACACTTAGCATACATAATGAACCTTTCAATTTTGTCTTTAATTCAAGACTTTCAGGGGATGATCAAATAGCAGCAGAATTGAAAATTAACGATAATGTTTTCGCTGATGTAACAGTTCAACTGGATCAGAAAGATATTCAATATTCAGGGAGTTTGTTGATTGATTCCTTATACATTGATCAGTTGAATAACCTCATCCCTCTTTTTGAAAAAAATGTACCTTTGAGTGGGGTGTTTAATGCTGATCTGACCTGGGATAGTTCTCAAAAAATTTCAGGGAATGGTGCTGTTTATATGAAGGAATTTGGTTTCAGCGAAGCTCTTCATCCTTTTGATTTGAAATTCAATATACAGGCAGATTCAAATATGATCTCTCTCGAAGATATTCAAATTAAAAATTCTCAATCTCTCCTTAAAGGTGATGCTCATCTTGATCTTACTGAAGGAAAATTTGAATTGAATGCTTCAGAACAAGATGTATTATTAGAGGAATTTTTTCGTACAATTCCACTGAAAGGCAAAGCGAGTTACTCTCTTGTCGCATCCGGAAGTATGAGCGATCCACATGTGCTATGTGATATTTCAATTGAAAATGGAACGCTTTATGAGACTGCTTTTAGCTCATTTGAAAGCCAACTTTTTCAGGATAATGATATGTTCTATCTTAATGATCTAAAGATTATCGCACCTGAATTTACTTTTACCGGAATCGGATCATACAGTTATAATTTTATTACCGAAGAATTTCATGATCAACCGGATAATATGAAATTTCGATTTTCCGGTGATCTGCTCAAAATTCTCACGCCATATATTCCTAATATGAAGCAGGCATCCAGCAGTACAGATTTTGTCTGCACATTTGTGACTGATGAGACTAATACAATTGTTGATTCTGCGAGTTTGAGTATCAAGAATGGGCAATTTTCAATTAAATCCCAGCCGGAAAGAATACGGGATTTTTCCTGCAATGCTGAAATCAAGGAAAATGTCATGGATTTGCTTAATGGTTCTTTTAGAATGGGTGACGGCAAACTTTACTTCAAAAATACGATCAATAATGACGAATCAGATATATTCATCGGAGACATAAATGTGGGATCTCTGAAGCTCAATAACGATAATAAGGGCATCACCATTCATATACCGAACTACCAACCTGAAAAAGGACTTGTCGATGCACGTTTAACTGGATATGATGATGAATATTTTACCGTTTTTAACGAAGATGGTGCGTGGGTTCTTTCCGGCAGAATACTTCTTTCAAACGGCGATGCAATTTATGAGAAAGATAAGGAACCAGAAGAGGTTGAAGATACCGAACTTCCTCCAATCTACACAGATTTCGATCTGGTCTTTGATAAGAATATATGGTACGTTTCCAATCCCTTTAATCTGAAACTTGATACTGGTAACTATATGAGTTTCCGTTCTAACCGAGAAACCGAAAAGCTTGAGCTTTATTTTGACCTCCATTCACGACGGGGTGAGATGCAGCTCTTTGGCGAATCCTTCAGTGTAGAGGATGTGATGGTACGTAAATCAAGGCAGGATGAAAAAGTGCTCATTACCGCGACATTCACCAAGCGAACACCTGACGGTTCGACCATCTACCTTTATGTGCGATCAACAGAAGATAAGCTAAATGCTGATGACATCGGGATTGATGCCTATGGAGATGTAGAGGTCTCATTGAGAAGTGATAATCCAAAAGATGTAACTATGCTCAGTATCCTCTCGAAACTTCAATATGGAAAGGAAATTTCTGAACTCTCTGAAGACGAGCGGTTCTATCTTGGAAGAGAACAGGCAATAAATCTCGCCAGCGATGAACTGAACAATATCATTTTCAACCCTCTGATAAGCCCTGTGGAAGGAGTGTTACGAAAGATCCTTGGATTGGATTATGTGCGACTAAAAACCGGTTTTATGAAGAATATCATACAAACAAGCGGCATTGTTGAGTCAAAAGATTATATAGTTGATAGGGAATATGGCTCTGATCTGGAACTTATAGGCGAGATCAGCAAGGATATTCTGTTGGAGAACCTGGCAATCGACCTTGGAAAGTACATAACTCCCGAATGGTACCTGAATTACGAAGCCCTCATCAAGAAGGAAATGACATCAAGAAATGAAACCTATATCGGTGTACAGCATGAGCTTTCCTTTACCTGGGACCTTCCATATAACTTCAGGTTTATATATCGATATCAATTCTATCCGGCTCAAGGAAAAGATAATCAGGGGATATCATTAGAGACGGTTTTATATTTTTAGAGTTGAAATAATACCAATTAAATAGCTCACGGATCAAACGGATTCTCGCAGATAAAAGAAGGAAAAATATTTTACCACCCATCTACGCTGCGCTACGCCGTGGCAAGCAGAGAGCACCCGTCTTCATTTCATTACGCCGTGGCAGGCAGAGAATACCCGTCTTCATTTCATTACGCCGTGGCAGGCAGAGAAATGTTCACTTATAAAAAACTAATTCCAAATAAAAAGGGCATGTCATTCCCGAGTCCGCCAGCTGGCGGATACGCACCGACAAGACGCCGAGGCAAGTAGAGAACAGAGAGAACTTAAAAAAATCTCCTCTTGAGAGGAGTACCCGATTTATCGGGGGAGGTGTGTCATGTATAACAATTTTAAAAGAAATTCTTATCAAAGCGGGATGTCATTGTGAAAACTTGTCCTCCGCCGGCTGGGCGGACAAGTACATGCAGGTTAAACTGATCCTCGCAGATAATTGACATTCTTATTGCGNTGATTAAAGATAATCAACCCTACCTAGCATTGTCATTCTGATGAATGTCAGTTTTAACTGACTGAAGAAGAATCTCCCAAATTTTTTTAATCATTCGTTTTTGAAATATGAAATCCTTTCAGTCTTCTCCTCCAGCCGGCGGAGTACGGTTGAGAATGACGCCGTTGCAAGCAGAGAACACCCGTCTTCATTTCATTACGCCGTGGCAGGCAGAGAAATGTTCACTTATAAAAAAGTAATTCCAAATAAAAAGGGCATGTCATTCCCTCGAAAGAGGGAATCCAGTATTTGGTTGGGAATATAAATTATCTTGTCACAAGCTTGCCCAGGCGTATTCCGCAAGCTGGCGGAGAAGACTGGTCGAAGAGCTTGTGATAAGTAATTCGCAAGTGCGACAACTTAAGACATGCTCTCCGACTCGCCTTTCAGCGCAGCAGACATGTCTCAAGTTTAAAATTTAATTTATCCCAGAAAATTCCATAAGGGAATTTCAATTGATATTTTATAATTTCCAGTTTAATTCTGATCTTTTTTAATCGATTTCCCCTTTTGATATCTTGATATCCAATCGGGGATGTTATTAGAACACAAGAATATAGTTATTAATAGTGCTATGAAAAAAACCGCAAAGAATTTCAGTTTCATAAGTTCTCTCACAGGTGTGAATTATTTATTTAGATATTCTTATAATATTTATCGATACGATCCTGCACAAGCTGGATATATTTTCTAGTTTCTTCCCATGGAATGTCTCTTTTTAATTTATTGAATAAATCTTTTTTGGACATATTATTCAATGAAGAGATCATGTTGTCCCATTCAGTATTTGATATCCCTTTCAATTTGCCTGTCATTGCTTTATAAACACTTCCAGTTCCACCATTATAACTGCATATAATACAGTAGTATAGATTATCGCCGTTTGTGATCTCATCCCATTTATTGTCAGCAAGCCATCTCATGTATCCAATACCCATCTCAAGATTTTTTTGCGGATTATACAGATATGAGGGGGTGGGATTGCTTCTCTGTTTATTAAGTTCATAATTCATGGTTGCACCTGCATATTTGGGAACAATTTGCATCATACCGTATGCGTTACCATGCCTGTTGTAGGCATTCGGATTATAGAATGACTCAGTATGGATTATTGCAAGTGCTACTTTAGGGTCTATGTAATACTTATCACATAGGCGCTCAATAGAGGGTTTGTATTTATTGATACGGACTTGAATATGATCCGGGACTAAATCCAATACAATTGTAAATTTTGTTTTCTTGGTGTTATCTTTTCCACTTGTTTCTGAGACAGTTCCTTTTTCAACAATCTTATCTACTGCTTCTTCAATATTTTTCTTATTTACTTCACCAATTCCTTTTACTTCAATCTGGTCTGCTATAACAGGTTTGTTGTTTGAATCATTTTCTTCGAGAATTTTTGTGAGCTGTTCCCTGACAATTTCTTTTGCTTTTTGCTCACTCTGGGGATCGTCCTTATCAACAACAGCCTCTACTTTTACTGAACCTTCTTCAAAATCAACCTGGCTGCGACCTTTAAAATCTTCCGAATAGGTTACCCATTCAGAAGGAGTAGATTCGACGAACTCATTCCATTCCTTTTCAACCTGATCTTTATACTGAATGAACAAGGAATCCTGCTGCATGCTGTAATTCTGAAATGCCTGTTCCTGTTGTTGTTGGTATCGTTCAAAATCAGAAAGATCGTCTTGAGTATGAGATAATGACACAATAAACATTACCAGTATAAATAAACTTACTATTTTCATGAAATTCCTCCTAAGATTTTATTATGAAAATATATTTTTGAGTATGCTATAAAGGTTCACTTTTCTGTCAATTTTCTAATAATCTAATCTATGTCAACAAAAGTTATGTATTTATATTTTATAAACCTTCTGAAGGAGGGTTTGTACTTATGATTCTAACGTAGAATATATTATTGGTGTAATGAAAACCAAAGGAGTATCATGAGTTCAATTTATAAAAAGAAGAACTAATCTCATATTCCACGGAATAAAAACTCGATTAATTTGAAAAATTCAATCAGAAATTATATTCAGTCCCTCGACAATAATATGATTTTATTGACAACATTTCAGATTTTTTTCATATAAATCAAACTCAATTGGGAGGTTCAGTTTGAGAAGGATTATTATAATTTTAGTAGTTATGTTATTTTCATCTTTCCTGTATGCGCAGCAGGCAACAATAACCCTTGAATGGGATTTATTTAGTGAAAACGAACTCATGGGATTTCTGGTACTCCCACAAGCAGGCTCAGAAGCTTGCGAAATCCTTCGAGGAAACATTCCATCTTCTTCACAAGACAGATCTGCACAGGTCGTTACTCCAGAGGAAACCTTCGACAAAGCAAAACAGGTCTGGAAGATAAACCAATTCACAAGTGGCGTATATCAATTCTATGTAACGGGCGCTTTTTCGGCTGATGAATTCGAGGAGAACAGTATTTCATGGGATAGTTCAATAAGAGTGAAAGTATCGATGGGAAATAAGGGTGTAAATACTATTAAACCTCCTGATGAAGATGGCAATGTGTGGCATGTGTGCGATATTCTTGGAAGCACAGGAACCGTTATTGAAGTGAATGAGATACTTCCCCGTATGAGAACTGTCTATGGCGAGGTCATGAATGCAGTTACCGGCGATATGCTCAAAAATGTTCAAGTTCAGTTAAGAAATCCAAAAACGAGTGAAGTACTTGAACAGTGCACGACCGATGAAAACGGCAATTATCTTTTCTCAGTTCCAATCGGTCATTATGAGGTTTCTTTCTTTAAAGATGAGTATATAGGTTATTCAGTTCCTGTTGCGATGTGGCAACATGAAATTCCAGTTCGCATTGATGGGCATCTTTCTCCAGTACTTAAGAATCTTGAAAGAAGGATAGTACTTTCCTGGGGTAATTATCCACGAGACCTGGATGCTCATTTAGTTGGACCAAAGCCCTTGAGTAATGGAACTTTTCATGTAAGTTACAGGAACATGTGCGTGTTTAATAATCAACATTTTCTAGACAGGGATGATGTATCCAGCTATGGACCAGAGACCATTACCATAAAAGAAATTGATCCTGGAACATATAAATACTATGTGCATGATTACACAAACAAAAATAAAAATAATTCTAATGAGCTCAGCTATAGTAATGCGGTTGTGAGAATCTATGAAGAAAATCGACTGGTCGAAGAATATCACATTCCCAAAAACGTTAGTGGAACCAACTGGAACGTCATTGAGATAGATGGGAAAACGGGGAATATTACTTCTCTCAATTCCTTTAATTAATACTCACAGTTGTGGGTTATCAGGAGAGTGTGAGAATGCTGAAGTGTATAAAATGTAATTCCGAATATAAGGAAGGAAACAAGATGTGTCCTCAATGCGGGACTCCCAATCCTCAATATGCAGGAGAGGATGAGAAAAAAGGAAATAAAGAGGATCTTGATAACCACAAAACCGTAAAACGTTCATCACAATCATATGGAGCACTCAGGCTCGAAGATCTTGAAAAGGGATTTATTATTGATGAACGATACGAAATAAAACTCAAATTAGGGCAAGGAGGTTTTGGGGCTGTTTACCTTGCCCATGATAAGGATATGGATATTGATAAAGCGATCAAGGTTATTCCAGAAGCGATAGTCAATGATAGGGAAGCCATGTATGATCTTCAGCGGGAAGCCCAGACTATGATAGCGCTTAACCATCCCAACATAGTGAGGGTATACGACTTTCACAAATCAAGCAGAATCAAATATATTGATATGGAGTATATTGACGGAAAGACCTTAACAGAGATCAAACTTGAACATAAAAGTAAAAAAGTGCCAGAGGAAATTGTTGTAAAATACGCATTGCAGATAGCTCATGGCTTGGCTTATGCACATGCAAATAATGTAATCCACAAGGATATCAAACCTCAGAATGTTATGATCAACAGCAGTGATGAAGTGAAGATCATGGATTTTGGTATTGCCGAGACAGTCAGATCAAGCATGAGCAGGATTCAAAATACTTCGTCTTCCGGTACACTTGTTTACATGAGTCCAGAACAAATAATGGGAAAGAATGTCGGTAAGGAAAGTGATATATACTCCTTTGGAGCATTATTGTATGAGCTTCTTTCAGGGCATCCTCCATTTTATAAAGGAGATATAAATTATCAAATACGTGAAGTTGAACCTGAACCATTAGAAAGTATTTCGAAACAGTTGAATAATGTCATAATGCGTTGTCTTGAAAAAGATTATAAAAATAGATATGAAAGTTTCGATGGAATTCTCACCCTCCTCGGTGGGACGGTTGAGGATCATGAAATTGTACAACGGTCTTCTAATACAAAAGAATATGAATCAAGAATTAAGATGATGGTTAAAGTCTCATTAACAACTGTACCGGGTGATGCAACAGTAAAAATCGATAGGAAAATATTTACTGATAGGAATTTCAGATATATCACCGGTAAACATGAGATTGAGTTATCCCATGAGGGGTACAAAACAGTATATGATACTATTGAAATTAAAGAGAATTCATCAAATGATTTCTTTATTGAGTTGGTTTCTCTTATGGGGGAGGTCACAGTTACAAGTGATCCAATTAAGCAGCCCATAATTATGAATGACGAAAAGACTAATTATGTAACACCCCATACATTCAAGGATATAATCCCTAGTATACAATATACTTTTCAAATCGACACAAAAGAGTTTTTATCAAAAGAACAAATTGTAAGAATTAAAAATAAAGAAAAGAAGGAAATTGCGTTAAAATCCATCTTAGGAGAAATATCAGTTCTGACTGAACCTCCAGGAAAAACTATTACATTCAATGGTAAAAGCACAAATTTTGTGACTCCATATGTCTTTAAATATATTGTCCCTCAAGTGACTCATACTTTCCAAATTGAGGGGTATCAATACTTATCTAAACCTCAAGAAATAAAAATTAAAAATAATGAGAAGAAAGAAATCGTTCTAAAATCTATATTAGGGAAAATAACTGTAAGAAGTAAACCCTCAAATCAACCTATAATCTTTAATAATAAAGTCACTACCTATAAAACTCCTCATACTTTTAATGATATTATACCCGGAGAACCATATACAGTTAAGATTAATTCTGATGAATGTCTTACCGATGAGGAGTTAGTGGTTATTGAAGAAATTGAAGAAAAAACTATTATTCTTGAATCAATCCTATGTTCACTTAAAGTAGAATCCAAGCAGCCGAATCAGATAATTATTCTCAATGGAGAAAAAACAAATCATAAAACACCTTATACTTTCAAACTGAAACAAGGTAAATACAAAGTATCTTTAGTAACTGATGATGATCATTATTGTAACATGATTGGTGTAGAACTAAAAAGTCAAGAGCAAAAAGAAGTAACTCTTGTATACATGAGATATGCTTATGTAACAATAGATTGCCATAACAGAAATATTTGGCTATATATTGTCGGAAATAAAAAAGATATTGTATTTGGAAAGAAGATCAGATTGAAGACAGGTAACTATACTTTACATATGGATAATCCTGATTTTACAGACTATGAGTTCTCCTTAAATGAGGGGGAAAAAAAAAGAATTATTTACCATGAAGTCATTGAAAGAAAAAAACTGAATTGTAAAGTGGGGAATGATACTATTAAGTTAAAAATTGAAAACAAGAAATTAAAATATTCCGAGGAATTTGAACTAACTGGAGAAAAGGAATTAATGATCCTTCCTGGGGAAACCTGGATTAGTATATATCTTATAGATAAATTAATTGATATTCAACATTTTGAGAATAGAGGAAATACTACTTTAGACTTACAACAGACGATTGAATGTTATAAAAGAGGTAAGAAACGAAAAAAAATTAAAAAATACGTTTTCGCTGCAATTATTCTACTTATGGGAATATTTCTTATTATAGAAATACCCAAAATTATTGAAGTTAATGATTGGGGGGTGGCACAAATTGTAAATTCAATCGAATCTTATTCCAAATTTATTAATAAACATCCGAATAATGAAAAAGTTGTAATTGCTCGAGAGAAAATTGAATATATAAAATCTGGTAAGATAAAAGAATTGATGATGTCTGCCAATCAACTTATTGAAAAGAATAAGTTTGATGAAGCAGAGTCAAATTTATTAGCGGTATTAGAATTAGATAGTACATATGTCCAAGCGCATGAGAGCATTGATGCCATTAACAAAAAACGCAAGGTAATTGCCGAGAATCAAGAGTTACAGAAAAAAATCAGAAATCTTTTACATTCCGGCTCTGATTCCTATAATAATGGAGATTTAAGTCAAGCTGAAACATTATATAATGAAGTGTTATCTCATGAACTAAATAACAATCAGGCAAAAAAAGGCTTAGAGAATATTAGAATAAAACGAAAACAAATTGCTGAAAATAAAAGGGTTCAACAAGAGATTCAATATCTATTAGTAGATGCAAATAGGTTATATGAACAGGGTAATTTGGTTAATTCAAAAACAAAATGTAATGATATTTTAACTTTAGATTCAAATAATTCTAAAGCTAGTGAATTGTTAAATAAGATATGGGCTGAAGAAAATGAATTAATTTTTGTTGAAGGTAGTAATTTCAATATGGGTAGTACACTTGGAAATTCAGACGAAAGACCAGCACACAATGTTACAGTTGACGATTATTATATTGGGAGATATGAAGTAACACAGAGTCAATGGAAAGAGGTTATGGTTGATAATCCATCACAATTTAAAAGTGATAATTTACCAGTAAAAAATGTTAGCTGGTACGAAGCAGTTGAATTTTGTAATAAGAAAAGCATAAAAGAAGGGCTCACTCCTTGCTATAGCGGAAGTGGGAAGAATATAAACTGTAATTTTAGCGCTAATGGTTATAGATTACCCACCGAAGCAGAATGGGAGTTTGCAGCCCGAGGGGGTAATCAATACTAAGCCTGTCAATTTTTTTAATAAAAAAATGCAAAAAAATCATTTCGCAATCCCGCGTTCAGAATTTTCTACAAATTCAATAAAATGTTTTACTTCATAGATCATTTCAATTTCAGACTTTATTTTTTCCAATGCCTGTGCTGTATTTAGATTTGAATTATAGAAAATCCTGTAGAGCTTTCTCAGGGTTGCTCTTGTTTCCTCAGAAAAATTATTCCTTTGCAAACCAATGGAATTTAACCCTACTGATCTATATGGAACACTTGCTCCTCGCGTATAAGGCGCAACATCCTGACTCACCCTAGAAAATCCGCCAATAAAGGCAAAACAGCCGATATGAACGAATTGATGAACAGGAGTTAAGCCGCCAATGGTAGCATTATTTTCTATTATCACATGCCCAGCCAGATTCACACTATTTGCAAGGATCACCCTGTTTCCGAGCTGGCAATCATGAGCTACGTGCATGTATATCATAAGAAGACAATTATTCCCTACTCTTGTGGGTTGTTCAATATTGCTTGATCGATTAATAGTTGCAAATTCTCTTATTGTGGTGTGCTCACCGATCTCAACTGCTGTATCTTCGCCGGCATACTTAAGATCCTGTGGCTCAGTACCAATCACTGCAGAATGGAAAATCCTGCATCCCTTTCCAATAGTTGTTCGTCCATCTAACACAACATTCGATGAAACTTTTACTCCATCATGGAGTATTACTTTCGGCCCTATAATTGAATAAGGGCCAATCTCTACATCATTTCCGATCTGTGCTTTGGGATCAACTATTGCTGTTGGATGGATTATTTGAGTCATTTTTCTTAACCAATTTTGCTTTTAATTCCCCCTCGCAAACTAATTGATCATCAACATAAGCTTTTCCTTCGATGACATGCACTCCTACTCGTGATCGAACCAATCTCATTCGAAATTCAAGCCGATCACCTGGAACAACCAGTTTTCTAAATTTCACCTTGTCTATTGAAAGAAAATATGCAACGAAATCATGCGGATTTGGACATTCGTTGAGCACAAGGATTCCCCCGGTTTGAGCCATTGCTTCTACAATAAGTACTCCCGGCATAACAGGATGATCTGGAAAATGTCCTTGAAAAAAAGGCTCATTCGCAGTGACATTTTTGATACCTACAATTGACTCGCCTGGAGTGAACTCAACGACTTTATCAACCAGAAGCATTGGATATCTGTGTGGGAGTATTCGTTGGATCGCCTTATTGTCAAAGACAACACCCTTCACTTCCTTTTCCCGATACTTAGCTTTTAATATATCATTTTCATATTGCTTTTTGATCTTTTTGATCAACTCAATATTGGTTCTGTGTCCTGAGCGAGCCGCAAGGATATGTCCCTTTATAGGGATACCGAGAAGCGCCAGATCTCCAATGAGATCAACAACTTTATGTCTGACAAATTCATTATAATATCTCAAAGGTCCTGAATTCAGTAATTTTTGTTCATCGAGTTTGAGCTCTCCTTTCACATTGAAGAGTTCTCTCAATTCCTGAATATCCTTATCAGACATACTATCATCGCCGATAACCAATGCATTATTCAAGCTGCCACCCTTTATCAAGCCTGCTGCACGAAGCTGTTTGATGTCATTTACAAAGCAAAATGTTCTTGCGGAAGCAAAACCCTTTTCATATTCATCTTTGACAGAAACCATTGAAGTGTATTGAGGTTTTAGATTTGGATGATCAAAATCAATGAAAAAGGTTATTTTCAAAGATTCAGACGGCACGACAACAACATCAACATTATACTCTGGAACAGAAAAGGAAAGGGGTTTCTTTATCTCAAGATATTTACGTTCTGCATCCTGCTCTTCAATACCGCATTTTTTCAGAGCTTTCACAAACTCAATGGCACTGCCGTCAGCAACAGGAATTTCCTCACCGTCAATTTCAACAATAATATTATCTATCTCAAGCCCTTTTATTGCAGAAAGCACATGCTCGATAGTCGCAATAGTTGCATCTTTGATACCAATGTTCGTTCCTCTATCCAGACTAATTACATGCTGTATGTCAGCAGGAATTTCCGGTTTCCCGGGCAGGTCAATACGACGGAAAATTATTCCTGTATTTTCTAATGCCGGTTTAAATGTAACTGTACTTATCGTTCCGGTATGTAAGCCAATACCTGAATAGCTTATCGAATCCTTAATGGTTTGTTGATTTTCATGAATGTACATCATTTTCTTCCTTCTTTTTCAGTTGATGGAAGTATTTTATCATATCGGGCAATTCTTTTAAAGAAGCGATAATCCTTCTCTGCAGGCCGATATCCATTGCAGGATATCCAAGCACTATCTTGTTATCTGGAATATCATTAGGAATCCCTGATTGTGCTCCAATTTTGACATTATTCCCGACTTTTACATGATCTGCTACGCCGACCTGTCCTGCGAATATACAGTTGCTTCCAACTTTTGAACTTCCAGCAATCCCGACTTGTGAGCAAAGGATCGTGTACTCTCCTACTTCAACATTGTGAGCAATTTGAACCAGGTTATCAATTTTTGATCCTTTTCGAATGATCGTATCACCAAGTGCACCTCTGTCGATAGAAACATTAGCGCCGAGTTCCACATCATCTTCAATAATAACTCTGCCTACCTGTGGAATTTTTTGATGCTTCTTTCCATCCCAGATATAGCCAAAACCATCCGAACCAATAACACATCCTGCGTGAATTCTCACATCACTTCCGATCTGGACTTCATTATAGATGGTTACTCCCGGATATAAACAGCATCTTTCACCCATGACCACATCATCTTTGATAACAACGTTTTCATGAATCGAAGAATATTCTCCCAAAACAACATTCTTTCCTATTACTGCATAGGCTGCAATAGTAATATTTTCAGGCACATTTACAGATCCATCAATAACTGCGGTGGGATGAATGTCTTTGCCTTTTATAGGTTTTTGTGTTGATTGCAAGAAATAAGCAACGATCCTTAATAAAGAAATGTAGGGCTTTGAACATAGAATATAGTTCCGTTTGGGTATTGTATTCAAATCCAGTTTTTCAGGTATAAGAAAAACACCTGCCTTAGATTTCGCAAATGCCTTTTCAAATTTTGGGTCCTGAAAAAAGACCACAGTATGCTCGTCTGCTTCTTCAAGGGAAGATACAGCATTACATGTGCAGTCCCGAATTTTGACCAACTTTCCTTCTGCAATAGCTGCAAGCTTTTCAATGGGAAGTGCTAATGCGAATTGTTTCATTCGTTGGTTTGCTCTTCAGGAACAGGAGTGGCGTTTATATTCAGCTTTTCAATGACCTCTTCAGTAATATCGATTTCTTCGTTCTTAATATAAAGTACGACCTCGCCCTGCATGGTGTTAAGCACAATATCCAGACCGTTTTCTTCAGCGACCTCATTAATAGCATTAACTATCTTTTCACTGATAGGTGCAAGAAGTTCCATCTGGCGTTCGACGGCTTTGTTACGATAATCATTAGCTAAATTATAGAATTCAGTTTGTTTCTGTTCGATCTCTTTCACTTTTTGATCGCGACGTTCTTTGGATACGATTGGAGGAAGGTTTGCATATTCATCTTTCAGACGGTTTATTTCCGCTTCCTTTTCACCAAGATCCGTTTCCCATTGTGCTGATTCCTGATAGAACTGCTGCTCGGCAATACTCTTTTCTTCAAAGCTATTATACACTTTATCGACATCGATCACGCCGATCTTCTGTGCAGCAGCAGATACCATCGCAGGTATCAGAACTAATAACATCACAATTAGAATACTTTTGAATTTCATTATTATATCTCCTTATTACATAAAATTAAAATTTCTTACTTAAAATGTTGAGCCAAACTGGAAATGGAACTGCCATTTATTTTTCTCTTTTCTATCTAAGCCATAGGCATAATCAAATCCAAGAAGACCCATAGGTGACATTATTCGTACACCCATTCCAATGCCCTTCTTAAGTTTTTGTATATTGATCTCTGAAAGATAATTATAAGAATTACCCGCATCGAGGAACATCACACCTATGATCTGGTCGCCTGAGATGGGGAATGTAATTTCACTTGACGTGATAAATTCTGCTTTACCACCATCCTTATCTTCAGGTACAATACTATTATCGGGATATCCTCGAATACCGTCAGCGCCTGTACCTCCGGGATAGAAAAGTTCGTCCGGCGGCACTTCATCAGTATCGCCAAATGCCTTCACACAACCAACTCTAAAGCGCATACCGAGCGAGAATTTCCAGAAAAGTTTCAGATACCAGTTTGTTTGAATGATCTCTTTAATATAGTTTTCACTTCCGCCAAAAGGACCACCTGCAAGTTCTGTATATGATCTCACAAGTGAACCTTCGCTTGGGCGGAAAACATTATCTCTGTCATCTCGCTCAAATGTAAGGAAGGTAGTACTGGTAAGTATTTTACCTTTATCAACAAGAGCTCGTAGAGAAGATGAAACATTATCATTCTCATCAAGAATACTATACTCCTTTTGAGTAATGGAATAACCTGTTGTGACTTTTGAATAATTGACCCATGGTATCCTGGTTCCAATACGGAAACCACCACCGGATTTAACAACACGATAGTTATAATCACTCCAATCATTTCGCTGATGATATACATCTGCACCTACAAGAATATTCGTATCATAAAAATATGGGTTGGTAAAGCTGATATCATATTCCTGCTTTGCACCACTGAACTCCCAGGAAAATTTCAATCCCCATGCTTTTCCGAAAAGATTATTGTGAGATAAGGAAAGAAATCCTGTGAGCTTATCCTCTTCATCATAATTTACACCCATATTTGCAGTGCCGGATTCTTTGTCTTCAAGTTCAAAGATGAGATCAATATCCCCTTCATCATTGATGGGTTGGTAATCAAACCCGATATTGGGCTCAAAGAATCCAAGATTATAGATATTTCTTTGACTTTGTATTAGCAGGGATTGTCTGAAGTAATCACCCGGAACAATTGCGAGCTGCCTGCGGATGATCTTCTCTTTTGTTTTCTTGTTGCCTTTTATATATATCTGCCTGACCTTTACCCGGTTGTTTTCCTGCACAAAGATATTGATGTTGACAATTTCACCCTTTGGCTTGATTTGAGGTGAGACCGTCGAATAAATATATCCCTCTTCATAATACATGGAGCGGATGCCATTCAGTTTTTCATCAAACTCTTCCCTGTTAAAGATCTCATCTTTTTCAAACTTAAGCTGGTGAAGAAGGATATCTTTGCTGAATAAAGTATTTCCTTCAATAGATATTTCGCCGATGCGGTATTGATTACCTTCATATACATCGATTGTCAGGAAGAGCTGACCTTTTCCGTCATACTTCGGGTCCCAGCCAATAATAGCAGCATCGATATATCCCTTGGAATTATAGTAACCAACTATGCGGGTCAGGTCTTCATCAAATTTTTCCTGATCAAACTCTCCCGAACGCAAGAAGCCGCTCTTCTTTGTCTTTATGATCCTGCGGAGTTTCTTGTCTGTAACCAATTCGTTACCACTGAAATTGATCTCCTTTATCACAACTTTTTGACCCTCATTTATTACAATGGCGAGCTCGATTCGATTGGTCAATGCCGGTTCTTTTTTGAAATTGACCGCAGCAAGCCGGTATCCCTTGGAATAATATAGTTCAAGGATCTTATTCTTTATTTCAAGCTCTCTTTCACCAGACCAATAATCACCACGAACAAGTCTAAACTTCTTCTTGATATCATCGAGACGTATCTTTTTGTTACCTGTTATTTCCCAATCCTGTATTATTGGATATTCAGAAACCAGTATGATGATCTTCACACCTTTATCGCCCTGAAACTTATCAACTTTGATATCACTGAATAATCCAAGCTTATAAATATTCTGTATGGCTTTGGTGATCTTGTCTGTAGAGAATATCTGCCCAAGCGCCAGACCTGATGCAGATTTGATAAGCTGAGTGGTCACATTGATATTTCCTGTAATTTCAATATCGGAAATATAGTTGTACTCGATTTGTGCAAAAGCAGAGGTCGTGCAAAACATAAATAGAGCTACTAAAATAAAGAATATAATTTTTTTCATAATTTTTTATAAAATCTTATTGGTAATTTATGGCATATTTCCAGCCATCAAAATAATTAGTAAAGTTTTTTAGTAAGATATAGTTATCTGAATACATTCTAATTTTCCAGTGCTGTATAATTTGGAGTAAAACATCCGTGATGTTACAAAATAATTATAACACCTTCTTAATTCAATAGAATCGCAAATTTTGTATTCTATAGTTACAATATTATAGCTTGACTAAGCTGGTGCTTGGTAAAGATATGGTGTAGATTTTAATCAGATAAATATCGATTGATTGCTTTCACATTACATTTAATCAATGTGTAATCCTTCATCCCATCTGAATAAAATTCTACCGTGCAACCTGCAATTTCCAATTCATTAATCAAATATTCTAATCCATATCCCTTTTCTGTTATACTGAGAGTATATTCATCAGTTATTCCAGATTGCTGAACAGTGTATTGTTTATATTCCAATACCCTACCATCATCTAAGAATGAAATAGTTACGATTTTCTCAACAATAGTTGAATCATCGAATTTTTTTATTAGAGCTTTTATCTCTATTTCTCCAACTTTAATTGGTATGATAATTTCTTGACCTGATTGAAATTCATCTTCAATACTTGCTTTAGAAGAATCCCTAAACTTGATTACATTACAATATAATTCTGATAAAGCATTGATAACAGATTCTCTTTCCCCTTCTGCTTGACCAACTCCATACAAATATCCACTTGTTGGAGTAACCTCTTTTACCCACTGGGGTGGCTTTGATGTGTGTGAAGTATTACATGAAATAATACAAAGTATTACTATCGTTACAAACACTAACTTTTTCATTTTTACTCCTCTCTGATTTTTTTCTTTTAAGTAATATTTGAGTCTTGCATTACATATTATGAGTTTACTATAAAAACCCTTGAAATATAATTGAGTAATTACTTTACACATAATTACCAA
>ASNI01000017.1 GCA_000404785.1 Cloacimonetes bacterium SCGC AAA252-N17 | reverse complement strand
TTAACTATTATGGTTATTTCTTTCTTTTACTATTTATACGGATGATATTCAATAAGTTTTCCTTAAAGTGTCATGAATATGAAAAATTTTTGGGGGTATGCCAACAATAAATTTATAAATTCTTTGACAACAAATATACTTCTCTATCAAACATAGATGCTATAAAGAAATGCTCTTGCTATGGAGGAACGATGATTAATCCACAGATTTTCAGAGAATATGATATTCGTGGTATCGTAGATAAGGATCTCACAGATCACGCTGTAGAGAATATTGGGCTCAGCTTTGGCACCTATTTACATAAATTGAATTTGAAAACAGTAGCTCTTGGCGGAGATTGCCGTCTCAGCTCAAACAGATTTCGTGCAATACTCAGCAATGCCCTTACAGAAACGGGCTGCAAAGTTATAGATGTGGGCACTGTGCCTACTCCTGTGCTGTATTATGCAATTGAAAAGCTAAAGACAGATGGCGGATTGATGGTCACAGGCAGTCATAATCCTCCGGATTTTAACGGCTTTAAACTCTGCATTGGCACCTTCTCTATTTATGGAAAGGACATTCAAAAGATCCGAGAGATAATTGATGATGGCGTATATATTTCAGGTGAAGGTTCTTACGAAAAATACGACTCTATCATTCAGGATTATCAGGATTATGTGGTTGAGCATCTCATTATTGACAGACCTCTGAAAGTTATTGTGGATTCCGGAAACGGCACTGCAGGTCCTGTAGCGCCGGATATTTATCGAAGATTGGGATGCGAAGTGATCTCCCTTTTTGAAGAAATGGACGGCACTTTCCCAAATCATCATCCCGACCCGACAGTCAAAGAGAATATTGAAATCCTTATTAGAAAAGTTATAGATGAAAAAGCAGATGTGGGAATCGGTTTTGATGGCGATTCCGACCGTATCGGCGCAGTTGACGAGAATGGGAATATTGTCTGGGGTGATCAGCTTCTAATGATATTTGCCCGAACAGTGCTCAAGGAACATCCTGGTGCAACCATTATTTCCGAAGTAAAATCTTCAAAAAACCTCTATGACGACATACGAAAGCATGGTGGAAACCCCATTATGTGGAAGACCGGTCATTCTCTTATTAAGGAAAAAATGAGAGAAGAAGGTGCGCTTCTCGGAGGCGAGATGAGCGGGCACATGTTCTTTGCCGATAAGTATTTCGGATTTGATGATGCGATCTATGCAGGCGGGAGATTGCTTGAAATTCTCTCTCAAACCGATAAGCCACTCAGCGAACTTCTATCCGATGTACCTCCGGTGTACAACACTCCTGAGATCAGGATCGATTGCTCTGATGATAAGAAATTCGACGTCGTTGAGCATGTGAAACACTATTTTGAAAAGAAGAAATGCAATATAAATGATATTGACGGAATGCGTATTACATTTGAGGATGGGTGGGCTCTGGTGCGTGCATCGAACACCCAACCGGTGCTGGTTCTCAGGTTTGAAAGCACTTCGGAAGAACGTCTTGCAGAGATCAAAGATATGATAATGAGAAAAGTCGAGGAGTTTATCAAAGCAGCTTCCTGATACCATGAGCTTTTCACACGAGATATCCGTTTCTGATTTGCTTTCCCCAAAAGCAATTCTACTCGATCTTACCGAACTGGATAAAACTGAATTGTTACATTTCCTTTGCACCAAAATTTCTAAACTGTATCCCGATGTTGATCTACAGATTTTTTTTACAGATATTATGAAACGCGAGAATGACCTGTCCACTGGCATTGGAAATCACATTGCAATTCCACATGCCTTTGCTGAGTCCGTACAGAAAATGCACCTACTCTTTGCAACTCATACTGGAGTTGAATACGATTCTCTCGATGGAAAACCTGTGAACATAATCTTTATGCTCGCAATACCTCCTGCCGATAAACTGATTTATGCTGCATTCCTAACCGAAGTCTCAAAATTGATGAGGATTAAAGAACTTCGAGAAGCGATAATGAATGCCCATTCAACCGAATATGTCATTACGTTATTCCAAAAATATGAAGGCACAGATTAAATGAAAAAAATATTAGTTGGAGACAAAAATGTCCGAAAATAAAAAATATGTAGAACTTATCTGGGCTGGCAAATACAATAAAATTGAAAAAGGTAATAGAACTCCAATAGAAAAATTAAATCTCCAATTCCAGAATGTAGAAACAATTAACAAACCAAGACTAAAAGATTTAGAAGAAGGACTTTTTGATAAATCCCAATATTATCCGGAAAATGAATATCCAGAAAATTATCCGCAAGCTGACGGATGGAAAAATAAACTCATCTGGGGTGATAATAAACTTGTAATGTCGTCTTTGATAAAACAAGGTTGGGCTGGAAAGATAAACCTGATTTACATTGACCCACCTTTTTTCACAGGTTCGGATTTTACAATAAGAACAAAGATTGGAAATGAAAAAATAGAAAAAGAACCTTCTATTATTGAAGAAAGAGCTTATAAAGATACATGGAGCGGCGGAATTGCTTCTTATCTCAAGTATATGTATGAGCGATTGGTTTTAATGAGAGAAGTTCTGGCTGAAAATGGCTCCATTTATGTGCATTTAGATCAACATGTAGGACATTATATAAAAATTATAATGGATGAAATATTTGGATATGAAAATTTTAGAAATGATATTGCTTGGTGTTATAGATGGTTTGAACATAATGAAAGATATTGGAATAGAAAACATGATAGTATAATATTTTATACTAAATCTCGAACTTTTAATTTTAATTGGCATGAAGTTGCTGATGAACCCCAAGAATCAGCAAAAGAATTTTATAAATATATTGATGAAAAAGGAAGAAGATATTGTATTTATGGTAAGAACATACAAGGAAGTCCAGTCAAACAAAAGGGAAGATTAACTCCTAAGGATGAAAAAAAATATCCTGGATTAACATATAGAAGGTATTTGGATGAATGCGAGGGTGTAAAACCAAGAGACTGGTTTATCATCAATACAGTTATAACAACTTCTTATGAAAAAGTAGGTTTCGATACTCAAAAACCTGAAGCCCTTCTAACACGCATAATCCTTGCCTCTTCCAATCCAGGCGACATAGTTGCAGACTTCTTTTGTGGTTCAGGCACAACATTAGCAGTTGCAGAAAAACTTGGCAGGCGTTGGCTCGGTTCAGATTTATCAAAATTTGCCATACATGTAACAAGAAAAAGACTTTTGGATATTCACAATTCAAAGGACCTAATAGAAAGAGAATAAAAAAACAATGCTTACTTTATTAAATTTTAATATCCAGAATTTAAGAAATGAATTTCCGTCTTACATGGTTAAACCTAATTTTAAGTCAGTTATTTCCGTCTTAAATTCAAAATTCTATTTTAAGACGGCAAGGGGTAGCTTATGATTGAAAGAACAGGAAAATATATTAAGCAAATGGGAGGATATAGGGCATATATAGTAAAACCCTTGCCTCCTGAACCACCTATTAAATATGATGGTGAACTTAGAATTTTGCTTTCAGAAGCCGATAGGGCGTTGGCAAGACTTGATGGTATTACAACTGTTCTTCCTAATCCTGAACTGTTTGTTGGAATGTATGTTAAAAAAGAGGCACTTCTAAGTTCGCAAATAGAGGGAACTCAGGCATCCCTTGAAGGAGTATTGAGGTTTGAGGCAAACCTTACTCCCTCTGAAGATATAAATGAAATAAAAGAGGTAGTAAATTATATAAAAGCCTTGAATTATGGAATGAATAGGCTTAGGAGTTTGCCTATGTCTATTAGACTTATTAAGGAGATACACAAAATTTTAATTGAAGGCACAAGAGGAACTCATAAGACACCTGGAGAATTTAGAAAGACTCAGAATTGGATAGGAACATCTGGTGCTTTTTTGAATGAGGCAATATTTGTGCCACCTCCTCCTGATAAGGTAATGGATTTAATGTCTGAGCTTGAGAAATTTATTTATAAAAAGGATGATATACCTCCTTTACCCAAAATAGCTCTTATTCATGCTCAATTTGAGACAATACATCCTTTCCTTGACGGGAATGGAAGGATAGGAAGATTGCTTATTACTTTTTTTCTATACTGGGAGGAAATACTTGCTCGTCCTTTGTTGTATTTAAGTTTTTATTTTAAGAAACATCGTTCTGATTACTATGATTGGCTAATGAAAGTAAGGTTAAATGGAGATTGGGAAGGATGGTTGAAATTTTTTCTTAAAGGGGTATGTGAAACCTCGCAAGAGGCAGTAAATACTGCAAGAACAATAATTAAACTAAAAGAAAGTTTGATAACAAGACTTTACGAGAACTCCATCTCAAGTATTCATGCCATAAAACTAATAGATTTAGTTTTCGAGAATCCACTAACTGAGGTTAGAGATATGAGTGAAAGACTTCATATCCATAAAGATACAGCAAATGACTTGATGAAAAAATTTGAAAAAATTGGTATTTTAAAAGAAATAACAGGAAAGAAGAGATATAAAAAATATATTTTCTCTGATTATGTAGATATCATAAAAAAAGGAACAGAACTATGAAAACAAATAAAAAATATGGAAAACCAGCAAGACCTTTTGAAATACAAAATATAGGAAATTATGAAACAGTTTACTGGCAGGAAAAACAAAATGAATATCTTACATTTATGCTAAAATTGTATCAATCTCAACTTCTTTCTAATTTTAAATACATTCACGGAAGAAAAGGCGATAGAGCAGTTCATATTGGTCCCTTGAATGCACCTGTATCAAAAGAAGAAATTGAAAAAGTTGTAATTGAATGCAAAGAAAATAACTTTAAAAAATTAGATGTATTAGGCTGGGAATGGAGTTATGAGGTTAATGAACTTACAAAAAGTTTAGCAAAGAAAAAAGGAATAGATTTAAAGCTCATTCAAATACCATCTTTAAATGAGATAAAATCTGCTCTTGTAGGTTTTGACCTGAATTTATTTAAAATCCCAGAACAGGTTGTTGAAAAAGCACTTTTACCGTATATTAAATTCTCAGAAGTTGCTTATTTGGAAATTGAAACCAAGACAAATAACAATGAGATTACTTTAAAAATAACAGATTTTCAGATTCCGCCAACGCCAGAGTTAGCTGAGATAGCAAGTAAAATCAAAGATTCAAGAGAACTTATAGATTATTGGGCAATTGATTGGGACTATAAAGGAGATACATTCCATAACCAATGGCAGAGCTTCAGAGTAAAGAAGAATCCAAAAGTAGATTATGTTGCAAGGCATAAATATGAGAAATCAGGAGAGTATCAAATAATGGTGAAGGTTGTGGATGTGTTTGGGAATGATACGAATAAAGTTTTGAAAGTGAGGACAAAATGAAAGAAATTAAGTTGCCGTCAGAGGTGTTGAGAACACTTCGGGAAACATCGGGGTATAATGTTGAAGAAATAGCAAAAAAACTTAAAATAACTGAGGGGAAAGTCAATGCAGTAGAAGAAGGAAAATCTGCTTTTACTTTAATCCAGATTAAAAAGCTCGTAGATGTATACAAGCGTCCACTAGCAGCATTTTTTTCAGATTCTATACCACAACTCCCCAAATTGGTTGATTATAGGATTAATCGTGAGAAGAGATTAACCCCTCAAGTATATTTAGCTGAAAGAAAGGCACATTATCTTTCTGAAAAGATAAAAGAATTAAGTGAAAAAAGAAGTCAAATCCCATCTTTTTCAGAGGAATTAAATGCTGATGAATTAGCAAAAGAATTTAGAAAACACTTAAATATTGAACTTATAAAATCCCAAAAACCTGAAGAGATTTTAACACATTACAAAAAAATTTTGGAGGATGCATTAACTATTATTATTATAGAATATCCATTAAAGGCAGATGATGTAAGAGCATTCAACATCTTCTCCGATATTTCTGTTATAGTATTAAATGAGGAGGACAAACCATCAATAAAATTGTTTTCTCTGTCTCACGAGATTTGCCATTTACTTAAAAAAACTGCTGGAATATGTTCATTAGAGATTGAACAAGAAAATCAAGGTATAGAATCCTATTGCAATCGTTTTGCCGCTGAGCTTTTAGTTCCATCAGACGATTTGGAGAGTAAAGTTAAAAAGTTTGGACAAATTGATAATGAAGCAATTAATCAACTTACCAAAATCTACGGTGTAAGTAAACAAGTGATGATGATTCGGCTTTTATGGTTGGGATATGTTGAGAAGGAAAGATATGACCAGTTCAAGAAGGAAATTGAAGAAGGTTTAAGACAAAGAAAATTTGGTCGCAGAAATTGGGATAAGGTTTTCTTAAATCGTGTCGGAAATTTGCCTCTTCAAGAGATAAAAAAAGCATATAACGAAGGAAAGATTACTTTTTACGGAGCTTCAAGTATTTTAGATTTAAAAACAAAATATGCCGAGAGATTTATTGCCTCGTGATGAAAATGGCAAAACAGCAAAAATTATTTCAAGTTCCTGTCTATTGCATCGATGCAAGTGCCTTGATAAACGTTACAAGATACCCGGGATATCCAAAGGATGTATTTCCTACAATATGGAAAAAATTAGAAAGTATGATTAAGGGAGGCGAGCTTATCTCACATGTAGAAGTATTTAAAGAAATTGAAAAAACAAATAACCTGAACGACCCAATGCTTCAATGGTGCAAACAAAATAAAGATATGTTTAAAGACCCTGATGAATGCCAAATGAGAGAAATAGAAAATATCAAAACAAAATACGACTCTAATTACTGGAATACCGAAATTAATAAATCTGGTCCTTGGGCAGATCCGTGGTTGATATCGTTAAGTATTTGTGAGGATGCAATTATTGTAACAGATGAAAAGAATACTTCAAATCATATCCCCTATATTGCTAATCAATTTAATAGGCGATGCCTTAATCTGATAAATTTCTTCAAAAAAACAGGAATTAAATATTAGGCGATATAAATGAAACCAACTGAACTTTTACACCCAGAGCAAAGACGACCAAGCAAAACATACCTTTCTAATGAACTTCGTAAAGCAGTTTTCACCTGGAGAGAAAATGGCTATGATGGTGTTACTGATACAACAAGAAGGCTTTTACAATTTTGGTTTGATGAAGACCATATTATAAATGGTAATCTTTTTGAGTTCTGGTTCTGTCAGAGAGAAGCAATTGAAACTTTGATTTATGTTTATGAAGTTATGAAAAAGAGAAACTTCATAGATATGGCAAGAGATTTTGGCTCTGGACCTATTCAGGGTTATGACCCTTCTTTTGACCAATATCCTCTTTATGCTTTTAAAATGGCAACTGGCTCTGGAAAAACTTTTGTAATGGTATTAAGCATTATCTGGCAATATTTCAATTATAAGAATGAAAACAAAAATGATTATACCTCTAAATTTTTACTCATTGCTGGTGAAAAGAATGTCATATATGATAGACTTACAAGAGATTTTAAAGATGGGAAAATCTTCAAAACATTACCATTCATACCATCAGAATGGCAGGAAGATTTTGACCTTAAAGTAATCCTTAAAGAAGACCCAATTCATGTAATTCCTGAAAATGTATTATTTCTAACAAATATTCAACAATTAGAGAAAAGACAAAGTAGTAAGAAAGAAGCTGAAAAATATGTAGATAAAGTTATGGAATTGCCTGAAGTTTACAATGTTTCTGATATTTACCAGGAAAACAGAATAAAAGGTGTTTTAACATCTTGTCCAAACATAATGATTTTAAAAGATGAAGCACATCATATTTACAGTTTTGAAAAAGCCTGGAAGAAGATATTATTAAATCTTAACAAAAAACTTATTCCTGAATATGGTAAGGGTATAATTATAGAGTTGGATTTCTCAGCAACACCAAAGACAGAAACAGGTGCTTTATTCCCTTGGATTATTGTGGATTATTCACTTAAAGAAGCAATTGAAATGAATATCGTGAAAAGGCCATTAAAAGGAATTGTTAAGAATGCTGAGGAGATTGCTTCAACAAAAGCAGTTGAAAGATATAGAGTATGGATTAATGCTGGAATAAGAAGATGGCGAGAATATAAAGAAAATTTAAAACCATTATCAAAGAATCCTGTGCTGTTTTTCCAATGCCCTGAAAATACTCAAGCAGATGATATATACGAATACATAAATTCTATTCCTGACTTAAATGGCAAAGTTTTACTAATTCATACAGATAGCACTGGAAACATACAAAAGAAAGATTTAGAACCAGCAAGAAAAGTTGCAAAATTAATTGATGAACCTGAGAAAATTTCACAAGACCCAGAGCTAAAAGCAGTATATCCAAAAGGAATAAGTGCAATTGTAAGCACTATGATGTTAAATGAGGGTTGGGATGTAAAAAATGTAAATGTTATTGTCGGGTTAAGACCTTATGGCTCTCAAAGAAAAGTTCTTCCTGAGCAAGTAATAGGAAGAGGTTTAAGAAAAATGTTTCCAGAAGAACCCGCTAATGTTAACAAATCTATAAATGTTCTTGAAGTCATTGGACCACCAGGATTAACTGAAATTCTTGAGGAAATTGAAGCTGAAGAGGGGATAAAGTTTACTGAATTTGATACAGATAAATCTCTAAATTTAACAACAATTTTTGTTGATCAGAATAAATTAGATAAGGACATTGAAATTCCTATTTTAAGTCCAAGAATCTTAATAAAAGAACCCAATTGGAAAGATATTAAAATTGATAATTTACCAAGTCTCGACATTCATTTAGAAAACAAGATATTGGAGATGGAATATGTTGCAGTAGATATGCTAAAGGGTATGGAGGTTATAAAAAGAAAATGGGATTTGCCGGTTCCACAGGATTCAAAAAGTGTTATAGCGTATTATACTCAGATTATACTAAAGCAACTAAAAATACCAAATGCTTTTGCCAGTTTTAATCTGTTAGTGAAAAGATATGTTGTGGAGAGATTGTTTAATGAGGAAATTGACCTTGAAGACCCAAGGGTTCTTTATCAACTCAGCACCCAGGAAATTCAAGAGAAATTATTAAATCTATTTGTAAATACACTAAGAAGTATGACTTTTACAGAGAGAGAACCTATAAAAACGGACATATTAAAATTATCAAATGTAAGTCCTTTTGTATGGTCAAAATTGGTTTATTCAGCTAATAATTGTATTCTCAACTATGTTGCTTGTGATAATAATTTTGAATTAGATTTTGCAAAATTTTTGGACAGAGCAGAAGATGTAGAATCATTCTCAAGTTTACATAAGATTCCTTTTTTTGTAGAATATGTAGATTCAAAAGGGAATTTTCATCCGGGATATCATCCTGATTTTATTGCTAAAACAAAAAATAACGAATTCTTCATACTTGAAACAAAAGGAAGGATAGATGAGGATGTTCAATATAAAGATAAACGGATGACATTATGGTGTAAGGATGTTACAAATATAACTAAAGAAAAATGGACTTATATTAGAATTGATCAAGAATATTTTGAAAAATATAGATTTAAGAGCATTCAAGATTTATTATCGACAATATAAAATTTTTAGATTTTATAATCTTAATCGATTTTATCCCAAAAATTTGTCATTATTTAAACATGCCAGAAAAATTATCCTGCCAAATCTGCACGGCAATACTGATAGAAAGAAAAATTAATGGAATAATATATGAATGACCTATCTATAGTCAACAAAATAAAAAAATGGGGAGACAATGAAAAAAACAGCAATTAGTATTATTTTAACAATTTTAATAGCATCGATATTACATTCAGAAAATCTCACGCTTACGTTCACTCTTGAAGATTTTACATTCACAAAACAGAATACTTATAATGTGATCAATCCGCCAAAGAATAATAACTATGTTTTTACTACCGGGATAGGTGAGCCGCAGCTTCCAGTGAAAATTATAAATTTGTCTATTCCATTCGATAAAGAAATAGATGAGGTAAAAATTGTCTCTCATGAAGCAGAAATTTTGAAAGATGAATTTTTATTATTTCCAGTCCAACAGCCCAAAATACTTTCCGACGACTCGCCTTATGAGTTCATTACTCCCGATCCTNCAGTGTATGAAAAACGGGGAAATTATCCTGAAAATATTATTCAAAAGGGAAAATCCGGCTTCCTTGCAGGTTACCATATCGGCTCTATTTTGGTTAGCCCTTTTCAGTACGATCCGGTAAATCGCAAACTCACATTCATAACAGAACTCGAAGTTGAAATTACGTATGCAGAGAGTAAAAGGACTGGCGTAGCTATCAATCAGAGAAGCACAACCGCGCAGGAATTCCTGAACAATCAACTGTCGAATATTATCTATAATAAAAGCGATATCCATAAACCAAATATTACCTATAAAAAACAAAAAGATGACATGTATGAATATGTGATCATTACGACAGATAATTTTGCTGTGGATTTTCAACCTCTTGCTGATTGGAAAACCCAAAAAGGTATGAGTGCTTCAATTGTTTCAACTTCCTATATATATGATAATTATGATGGATGCGATAATGCGGAGAAGGTCAGAAATTTCATCAAAGATTATTATCAAAATCATGGAACTTTGTGGATTTTACTTGGCGGAGATACCGGTTACGTGCCCTACCGGACAGCTTTTGCTTTCGACTGTGAAAGCGGTTTTTACATGGATAATTACATTCCCTGCGATCTCTATTTTTCAGATTTGGATGGTACGTGGAACGATAACGGAAATACTATATTTGGTGAACTTGAAGATAATATAGATATGTATCCTGATGTATTTGTGGGACGTGCATCTGTGGAAAACATCGATGAAGCTGTGGCATTCGTAGATAAAATTCTCACTTATGAGAAAAATCCGCCTGTAGATTATCAAACCGATATGATGTTCCTTGCCTCGATTTTGTGGAGTAATCCCTACACAGATTCGGGAGTGAGTAAGAATTTTATCGATGATGCATATGTGCCGAATGTATTCGATCCTATCACAAAATTATATGAATCTTTGGGAAATGTTAATTATAGTATCGTAATGACAAATCTCAATGAGGGTATGCATATCATCAATCACTGCGGGCACGCCGCAAGTAATGTTATGGATTTAGGTCCGTGTCATCTCAGTAATAGCGATATGGACGAACTGACAAACGCACCCGCTTTTTCGATCTGGTACACGATCGGCTGTTGGCCCGCTGCATTTGATTATAATTGCATTGCAGAGCACTGGATTAATAATCCTGACGGTGGGGGAGTCGCCTTTATCGGAAATTCCCGCTACGGGTGGGGAAGCCCGGGCAATCCGCTTTATGGTTATTCCGATATATTCGATCAAGAATTTTATAAACAGCTTTTTCAGGAAGAAATCTATAATATCGGATCGACACTTTCGATGACAAAATCCGTATATGTGCCCTATTCGAGGAATGAAAATGTCTTTCGTTGGTGCGAGTACCAGACAAATCTGCTTGGTGATCCGGAGATGCCTGTTTGGACAGATATTCCTCAAAATCTTGTCGTGGATTCTCCGGACAGTATCACTGTGGGGGATTGCGATATTCAGATTTTAGTGAGCGACGGACAGTTTCCTCTCCAAAATGCACTCGTCTGTATGATGCAAAATGACGGCATATATGAAGTTGGCTATACCGATCTTCAAGGAGAAGCGAACTTCTCGGTTAGCTTAAACACATCGATCGACAATGTGCTGATAACAGTAACATCACAAAATTTTCTGCCTTATCAAGATACAATAAATGTCATTACCGATCAACCCTATGTTCTGATTGATTCCTATGAAACCAATAATTCGATACAGGGTTATGTTACTCCCGGAACAAGCGTTCAAGTGGATGCTGGATTTCATAATTTCGGACAGATGCCAGCACAGGGCATCGAGGTCGTTCTTGCGACAGATAGCGACTTTATTACGCTGATAGACAGCACTCATTATATCGCACTTCTCGATCCTGAAACAGCAATATTCGAGGATAATGTTTTTAACTTTGAAGTATCAGCAGCTATTGAAAATGGTGAGGTGATCCCTTTGGGCTATTCCATAACGGATAATTCGGGTGGTTTGTGGGAAGGAACTCTTTCGATTACAGGGGCTATCCCGGAATTTGAATATATCTATCATCAGGTATCCGACTCGACAAACGGGAATGGGAATGGAATTCCTGATCCCGGTGAAGAGATCGATATTCAATTGATCATCAAAAATTTTGGTTTACAGAAATCGATTAATACTATGCTTGAAATTGATTCGGATAGCCCGGATATTAGTATTCCATACAGTATCTGGGAACTCGGTGATGTCCCTTCACATAATTGTGAAGATATCGTCATACAAATTGCCATTAATTCATCATGCATACCGCCCGCTTTTCCGGAAATCGAAATTACTTTTACAGACAGTCTTGGTTTCGCAAGCGTAGATACATTTACAATAACTATTGGAGAAACAGGTTTTTCTGATGATATGGAAGCAGGTGATAGCAAATGGACACATTGGGGAACCCATGATCTCTGGCATTTAACCGACTATAAAGCACTTTCTGGTGAGTATTCATGGTACTGCGGCATTGCAGATTCGATGCATTATCCGAACGAGGTTGAAGATATATTGGAGTCCATAGCATTTACTGTCGGGAAGGAAGCGATGCTTTCATTCTGGAGCTGGTATAAATTTACAAATTACGGTGTGGATGGCATTTATGTGGAAATTTTTGACGGAACAGATTGGACCACATTGGATTTTATTGGCAGCGGTGGCGCCTTGGGAATACTCACGACAAAAAATGATTGGTTGGAGTATATCTACGATATATCATTCATTCCCGAAGGCACACAGTCACAGATACGTTTTCAGTTTATCAGCGATGACGAGGATGTTACCGAAGGTGCATATATAGATGATGTTTGTATCTATGAAGATGATAATCCCGTTCATGCGGAGTTCATCGCGGACAAATTTTACGGGCAAAAACCCCTTGAAGTGCAGTTCAGTGATCGAAGTTATGCAGAAACAGGTTCGATCACAACTTGGGATTGGAATTTTGGAGACGGATATTTCTCCTATCAAACGAATCCCCAACACATATATAATGAGGATGGTTTGAAAACAGTTACGCTCTTAGTTGCCGACCAATTTGCGATCACCTCGACTATAACAAAAGCGAATTACATACATGTACTGCCCGACACCACGAAAACCGTATATGTTAACCCTGATGGCACAGGTGATTATATGACCATCTCCGAAGGAATGGGAGTGCTCAATGTGGGGGATACTCTTATTCTTGCCGATGGCACCTATACAGGTTCGATGAACACGGATATAGTCATTCCTAATGACAACATCACAATCAAATCCGAACATGGTTCATTGTACTCTTGTATAGATGGAGATAATTCCGGTACCGGTTTCATTCTTGGTTTCCATGAAAATATTTATATCGAAGGTATCACATTCCAGAACTTTCAGTATTATGGCTTAGGAGGAGCAATAAGCGCAAATGGTTCATTTTTGATAACTGACTGTATCTTTTATAACTGCTATTCATATTGGGGAGGAGGTATATGTAGCACGGGCAATACGAAAGTGAGCATTTCGAATTGTCTGTTCGAGGATTGTAGTGCACATAAAGGTGGGGCTCTCTTCGCAGAATATATTGATGAGCTGTTCATGGAGAATACATTGTTCGTTAATTGCGTAAGTAGTATGTACTCTGGTGGTGCAGTATGTTTTAACGAGATATCATCGGTTGAGATAATAGGATGTATTTTTGACGAATGTGAAGTGGGTAATCATAAGAATGGTGGCGCCATAAATGTTACCATTGTTGATACAATAACTATTCTAAATACTGCTTTCAGCAATTGCGTTACAGCTTCAAATGGTGGTGGAATCAATTTTGATGAATGCCAAGTTGTGAAGATAGATAGCTGTGCTTTTGGGTTCAATGTTTCTCAGAATGGCGGAGCGATAAAGAGCAATGCATCAAATCTCACTATTTCTCAAACAAGAATTTTTTCTAATGAAGCAATAGTCGGCGCAGGGATATATTGCGGTGATGAATCCTTTGTGAGCGTGGACAATTGTCTTTTCTATGAAAATAGCAGTGATGGCACGAATTCTAAGGGTGGAGCTTTTTATATAAATGATTCCGAAGTTGAGATTTTCAATACAACTATCGCGAACAATAATGTTAGCAATCAAGGTGGAGGAATAAGCCATCTCGGCACAAAAACGCTCGGCATTTACAACTCCATTCTGTGGGATAATCTTCCTCAAGATGTGTGGAGTATCGATACGACAAAAGTAACCATTTCTTACTGTGATCTGTCTGACTATTGGGCTGGAACAGGCAATCTTTCCCTTAATCCTGATTTTGCTGATACGACAAATAATGATTACCATCTCACTGAGGATTCGCCCTGTATTGATACCGGCAGTAATTTCTATGTTCATTCCTTTGCAGACCTTGACGGTAATGTGCGTATATGGAATGGAACAGGCATAGGAAGTGATATTGTTGATATGGGATGTTATGAATTCGGAGCGCCGATCTATAAGGTTGATGAAGACATTCCCGAAGAAAATAATCTTACTATTCTGAAAAATTTTCCCAATCCATTCAATGATAAAACTACTATTTCATTTTATCTGCCGAACAGCAAGAAAGCAACGATTGAGATCTATAACATAAAGGGGCAGAAAGTGAAAATCCTACCCATCGTCTCCCCGTCTCAAAGTCACCAAGTCTCCGTAGTATGGGACGGTACGGACCAGCGTGACCGCAAAGTGGCGAATGGTATATACTTCTATGTCCTGAAATCAGGTAATATGCAGGTGATCAAGAAACTGCTCTTTATGAAATAAACACGACTCAGCTTGCAAAGATGAGTCGGGTTGAAATAATACCGATTCCATCCCGAGTAGTTTTCTTCACAACCGACTCGTGATTTACATCACCAACAAACAAAAATGTCATTCCCGACCTGATCGGGAATCCAGTATTTTCGCATTCTCTGAACTCCATTGCCTGCTGTCAGAATGAAGGGCTATTCCGTGCTCTACACCATCTGGCAAGGTAATTCCAAACAAAAAGGGCATGTCGTTCTATTCGCGACTGACTCGTGATTTACACCGCCAACAATACCCAAAATGTCATTCCTCCCGATTTGTCGGGAGGAATCCAGTATTTTCGCATTCTCTGAACGCCATCCGTCTGCTGGCAGAATTAAGGGCTATTCCGTGCTCTACACCATCTGGCAAGGTAATTCCCAACAAAAAGGGCATGTCGTTTTCTTCACAACCGATTCGTGATTTACACCGCCAACAAACAAAAATGTCATTCCCGACCTGATCGGGAATCCAGTATTTTCGCATTCTCTGAACTCCATTGCCTGCTGGCTGATGAAGTCCAGTAATGCCAAATTCAATATTGTATTCCTTGACGTAAAAATCGTAGTTTAATTCGTTTACAAATAATTTAAAATTCTCTTGTAAAAAAAATAAACAAGGTGGTCTCATGATAGAAATTCAAGACCTGAAAAAGGTCTTTGAAAACAAGAAAAAAGGAACGGTCTCTTATAAAGAAGCACTAAAAGGAATCACATTTACCTGCAAGCCCGGTGAGATTTTCGGTCTGCTCGGTCCAAATGGAGCAGGGAAAACAACGACACTTCGCTGTATCTCAACTTTGATCAAACCGACAGCAGGCAGTATAAAAGTCAATGGTTATGATGTGCTCAAAGATGACAGGAAAGTGCGCTCCATCATCGGCTTTCTTACCAGTGATATGAAACTGGATGGCTTTTTCACTCCGGACTACATGATGGATTACTTCGGACGCTTGAACAAGATGTCGGAAGCATCAATTGCAGAGCGAAAAGAGACTCTCATCAAAGAACTTCACATGGAGGAATTCCGTCACAAGAAGATCGATAAACTCTCTTCAGGAATGAAACAGAAAACGTCGATTGCGATAAGTCTTATTCATGATCCAGACGTCATTATTTTTGATGAGCCCACGAACGGACTGGATGTTATTACTGCGAAGAATGTCACAGATTTCCTGAAAAAATATGCAAAAGAGGGGAAAACTGTACTCATTTCCACGCATATTATGGGCGTTGCAGAGCAGATCTGCGATAAGATCGGAATTCTTATTGAGGGAATGGTCAAGGAATTAGGAACCCTTGATGAAATAGTGAAATCCAACCAAGCCCATAATCTTGAAGATGTGTTCTTCAGATATCTGGAGGTGCAAGATGTGGAGTGATTCATATATAATCCTGAAAAAAGAATTAAAACGACTTTTTACTGATAAACGAACTGTCTTTTTTATGGTTGTGCTTCCTCTTCTGCTGCTTCCAATTTTGTATACGGTGATGGGAAAGATAAGTCAATCCAGATCAGATGAAATAAGATCATATCATGGAACTATCTTCGTTGCTCCCGAAGCTCAGGAACAATCGTCCATATATCAAAAATTTATCTCTATAATCAATGAGCAGATGAATGCAACTATCAATGAAATTCCTGAAGCTTACATTCCAACTGCCAAAGACCTTATTATGGAAAAAGATGCTCAATTGTTGATAACCTTTCCTGAAAACATGGAAAATGCTTACGAACAGCTAAGGCCCTTTGATGTGCATATTTACTATAATGGGGCTTCCGATTATTCGAGCTACTTTTATAGAAGAACACACGAAGCGATTGGTTCTCTAGCTGATACCTTAATAACATTGAGATTGGAATCTCTTGATATTCCAACGGAAATCTTAACACCTGTCACTGCAAATGAATCACTAACCCCGGAACAGGTGAATCTCGCAAAAAAAGGGAGTGAAGTCGGAAAAATGCTTGGCACACTCCTACCTTTCATAATCATTTTATATCTATTTGTTAGCTCCATGCAGGTTGGCATTGATACAGTTTCCGGTGAAAAGGAGCGTGGAACCCTGGCAATTTTACTTGTCAATCAAGTTGATAGGGCGTCAATAATCATTGGAAAGCTGATGGCGGTCGTGTGTGCTGCTTTTGCGAGTGCGATCAGTTCTGTTGTCGGTCTTATGATCGCAGGAAGATTTTTTCTTAAAGACCTATTCCGCTCCTCTGCCAACATGTCTGATTTTATGCTCACCTTCGACGAATATGTTCAGTTTGGAATTATTCTCATTCCTGTTGCAATTTTGCTGGTGTCACTGGTACTTATCTGTGCCACCTATGCTCGCAATTCAAAAGAAGCAGCCGGTCTGGTCATGCCGCTATATATGATCGTTTTGATCGTTAGTATCGGCACAAGCTCTATGGGAGAAACAGTTCCCTCATGGATGTATTTCACTCCATTCATTAATACGGTAGTTGGCATTAAATCAATATTCATCAAAGCATCCACATGGGGAAATGTTTTGATCGCGGCTGCGAGCAGTCTGATCTTTGCAGCAATACTCATCTATTTCATGATCAAGATGTTCAAAAGCGAAAAGATTTTATTTAGAATATAAAAAAGGAGTTTTCATGATAGAAAAAGATATCTCAAAATATAATAACCTGTTTTCCGAATATACTGAATTGCGGATACAGGAAAATAGAAATTGTGCTATTTCAATAGTAAATGGCGATATAATGGGGAATAACAGAAGTTCCGAAAGTGGAGTGTCCGCACGCGTCTATAAAAAAGGTGTGTGGGGATTTTCATCCAACCCTACGATCGCAGACGAAACTGTTAAAACGGTAATCAAAGCTGCTACAGAGAATGCGCTGTATCTCAATGACAGAGAACGTAAAAACAAAGAACCTTTTCCTATTTCCATCGGCACGGCTGAAAAAGATTTTAAGACCAATCAAAAGAGAAAAACCCAAAAAGATATGATCGAATTCCTCAGAGAAATTGATGGTTATATTGAGAAAAAATACCCAGACTTAACTGCCCGAACCACGGTATATCGTTCTCTTGAAATGGAAAAAGCGCTACTCACTTCAGAAGGTTCGCAGGCGTATTCAATGGTTCCAAGAACGCTCATTTATACGTCATTAAATCTTGCAAAGGATGGGCAACCCTTTGAACTGTATGAGATATTCGGCGGATTCGGACAATTTGAAAACATCTTCAGTAAACCCGAAGACCTGTTTGAAAAGATCAATACGCAATATGAACACTTGAAGAAAAAATCCGAAGGTGTATATACAAAAGCAGGTATCGCAGATTGTATTTTCGGACCTGATCTTGCAGGCATTCTTGCTCACGAAGCTATCGGGCATACAGTCGAAGCTGATATTGTGCTTAGCGGTTCCATAGCTGCGGATTATCTGAATAAACAGGTTGCCAGTCCGATCATTACTATGGTTGATTTTGCACATACTGCAATGGGTGAACCTTGCCCGATCCCTGTATTCGTGGATGATGAAGGAACACAGGCAGAAGATGCAGTTCTCATAGAGAATGGGATTCTGAAAACCTTCATGCAAAACAAGGAATCTGCTCAGCATTTTGGTGTAAAACCGACTGGTAATGCACGTGCCTATGCCTATTCCGATGAACCGATCATCCGCATGAGAAATACCGCAATAATTCCAGGAAAAGATAAACTTGAAGATATGATCGCATCAATTGATGACGGGTACTACCTTATGAAGTCATCAAACGGGGAGGCGGATTCCACCAGTGAATTCATGTTCGGTATTGTTAAGGGTTATGAGATCAAAAACGGCAAACTCGGAAATGCGATCAAAGATACTACAATCTCCGGTGTTGCATTTAATATGTTGAAAACTATCACAATGGTTTCTGATGATATGGCATGGTCTTGCGGCGGTATGTGCGGTAAAAAGCAGTATATCCCGGTCGGCATGGGCGGTCCTGCACTGAAATGCAAAGTCAATATTGGAGGTAAATAATGAAATCAGATAGAGAATTGGTAAAATATTGTATTGATAGAATGCTCACAAAGGGCGCCGAAAAAGCTCAATGCTATCTGAAATACAACAAAAAACACGAGCTCAATGTCGATGCAGGTGAGATGAAACTTTTGCGAACCACCTTTGACACAAGCATTCTTCTCAAAGCTATTATCAATGATCAAAAAGGCGATCTGAAGATCAATAAGAAGGATGAAGGTTCCATTGATAGGGCAGTTGATCAAGTCATTGAACTTGCCCAGTCCTCCTTGCCGGATAAAGCAAATGATATTGCTGATAAGCAGCCGCCAAAGGAATTTACCTCAGGCAGGGAAAAAGCCGATCTCGATGTGATGTATGACAGATTACATGATTTTGTTCTGTATGAAAAAGAACGCTATCCCAAAACAATGATCGATCAGGCGATCGTTGACTTCACACAATCCAACATACTTATTCAGAATTCAAATGGTGTTGATTTTGCAGGAAACCGCGGTATGTATTCCTTTTCCGTGACGTTCACTTCAAAGGAACGCGAAAAAGTATCTTCCTTCAATTATTCTGGATTTTCATCAAAAGAGTTGGATAAGCCCCTTCACGAATATGCTTCTGTTGATATGCTTCTCAAACAATCCGGAGAGCAGATACATACTTCTGCCTTCCCCGGAAAAATGGTTGGCGATGTGATCATCACACCCGACTGCCTTTCATCATTTATAGAATATATCACGATGTATCTATACGATTATTCACTTATTTCCGGTAGTTCGATCTACAAAGATAAACTGAATGAAAAAATTGCAAATGAATCTCTGACTCTGCACTCCTACCCACGCTCTCCTGAGATCGCAAAGAATTATTTCTTCACCAGAGATGGATTTGAAGCTCAAAATATGACTGTTATTGATAAAGGTGTGCTGAAGTCCTTCCTGCTGTCTCAGTATGGAGCTAATAAAACCGGCAAACCCAAAGCGGTGAATAGCGGTGGATGCTACATTGTTGAACCGGGAACTTCCGATTTTGAAAAGATGGTTTCATCGATTGATAAAGGATTGCTGCTCTGTAGATTTGCTGGTGGCAATCCCAGTGATAATGGAGATTTTTCGGGTGTCGCAAAGAACAGCTATCTTATTGAAAATGGGAAAATTACTAAACCTGTTAATGAGACAATGATCGCAGGTAACCTTGCGGAAATGATAAACAATATTGTAAATATCTCTAAAGAGAGAATCGATTACGGCAGCGAAATTTATCCCTGGATACAGGTGAAAGGGATAACAATATCAGGAAAATAAATTAAAATATATGGAGGTAATGTGAATGAATTCATTTGGGCTGAGATAATAAAGAGAACTTATGATGGTTCTCTAATATTAAGATTAGTTGATAGTAAAGAAACAGTGTTTTTACCCTTTAAACTGATGCAAATTCAATTGAGAAATGAAATAAGAAATAATGCTGAATTACCTAATCAAATAAAGGTTAGATTTTCAAATGATGTGCGAGATGAAGAAAAATATCCTGTTTATACACAATATTACTATCACCAGGATATAGGCATACATAAATTTTCCTATCTAAGTATTGATGAAAATTTGATTTATTTCAAAGGTGAGGATGGTTGCGAGTATAAAGCATTAAGAGAGAGATGGGAAGTTGGATTCGAATTTGAAAAATATATCAATGATAAAATTATTACATCTTTTAATGTAAAAGTATTATATAATTCTATACCTCCTGAAATTAAAAGATTGAATACAAAAAATCCATATTATAAAAAAATTAATGATATAATTAAAGACAAAGAAGTGATTCAATCAACATTTAATAGATGGATTTGTTATCCTAATAGTGAATTACAAAGTAAACTAAAACAATACTATGAGTGTGAAAATGCTAATTGGGTTCTATCATATGAAAACTTATTATATAGAGAAATTATAGAAAGAATATCAAGGAAAGATTTCGAACTATCCTTAAAATATACAATTACGAATATTAAAATTAATGAATGGATTATTGATAAAAACATTTTAATTGCAAGAATATATGAATATTATGCAGTAATTTCTGATAATATTAAAGATATTATTCAATATTTTACATTATCCCTTGAATATATGGAAAAATCTCCAATAAAGAAGATTGTTTTAATTCAAACATATATTGATTATTACACATTTATTGCTACAATTGATAAGAAACAAAAAACAAAAGAGAAAATTAGTATTTTAAAAAAGGATGCGAAGAAAAATTTATCATATCATCTACAAAAAAGGAAAAAGTTTGAGGAAATTTTTCCAGCTTTGAAATTATTTGAAAAATATTATATTATCCTATCGAAAATCGATTCATTTGATGTTCAAGATTTTAATATTCTATATAAAATGGAGTTAGAAAATAATAAGGGTATTAATAATATTATTGATCTTAATAAACTCAGGAATTTGGTTCTAGCGACTAATATTTTGAAAAAAGAATTCAAAGATATATATTCTTTCGATTCTGGAATTGTTGAATTACTGACAAAGGGTGATTTAATTTCTTTAATAAATGATAATAGTTTAACTATCGATGAAATTGAAGATTATGATAAAAATATGCTTGAGGAGATTTTTAGAGATGAAGAATCTAATCGTGAATTCAAGGGTTCGTTTGCATTTGATATTAATAATTATCTAGATAATGGGTATCGTGAAGTATCTGATAAAGTTTTTTTTGGATTAATAAAAAATATTGCAAGCTTCTTGAACACAAATGGTGGAAAAATTTATATAGGTTTGTTAGAATACACTGAAGAATATAGAAAAAGAAATGATAAAATATTAATAGAAAATCGGAAGATTAAAGATAATAAAGTATTTTGGGGGGTACAATATGATCTTGATTATGAGAATAAAAATTGGGACACTTATATTTTGGGATTTCAAGATACATTAAGAAATAGATTAGGTAATGACGGAATAATACGTAATATTCGTATTATTAAGAAACAATTATTTAAGGCAAATATTTGTATATTAGATATTGAACCATATAAAACACATAATATATTTGTGGATAAAACAAGATATTTCTATTGAGAAAATAATCAAGTAAGAGAAAGAGATCCTCAAACTGCGTGTGATATCATACTTGAAAAAAACAGGAGTTAATATGATATATTTATATCAACACACATAGAGAAGTAAGATATTTTTCTGGATAATCATTGCAGTGCTGCTTTTCATGTTGTTTTTGATGTACAGATTCGGATTCAACTGGATCAATGTTGTTGTTTTTATTTTAATAGTTGTAGCTTTGTATCTCTTTAATTCACTGGTTGTAAAGGTCAGCTCGGAAAAAATTTATGTTGCTTTCGGTTCCGGACCGATTCGAAAAAATATACCATTTACTATTATCAAATCTGCAGAAAAAGTTCGAAATAAATGGTACTACGGTTTTGGTATTCGGCTTATACCTGGTGGACAAATGTATAATGTTGCAGGTTTGGATGCAGTTGAATTGAAATTGACAAACGGAAGAGCATTTCGTATCGGAACGGATGAGCTGGATAAACTGATGGCAGTCATCCAATCTAAAATGGGAGTAAGACAATAAATATTCTCATATCAAAATTTATGTAGCAAGGAGCAATGATGAAAGTCCTTATTATCTATGCTCATCCTTATGAAGGAAGTTTTAACAAAGCTATACTCGATAATACTCTTGAAGGCTTGAAACACGCTGGTCATGAGGTTGAACTCATTAATTTGAATGAAGAGGGTTTCAACCCGGTTCTTACTCGCGAAGAGCTGGCGAAGTATTCCGACGGCGAGTATCTTGATCCGAAGGTAGGGGAATATCTTGCAAAGATCAAAGATGCCGAACACCTGGTTTTCATCTTCCCGATCTGGTGGGGTGGAGTCCCGGCAATTCTTAAAGGCTTTTTTGATAAAGTCTTACTGAAGAAAGAAACCTATGACTTTAAAGGTATGATGCCTACGCCAAAATTAAAAGGTAGATCTGCGACAGTCATTTCAACAATGAATTCCCCGAAAATATTCTACAATCTATACGCAAAGGCACCTGTTAAGCAAACTGTGATAAAGGTCACGTTGAAATTGTGCGGCATCAAACCGGTGAAATGGATCGAGTTCTCACAGGTTCTTTCTACTTCTGGTCCAAAAAGAGAAAGCATGTTGGACAAGGTTTTAGACTATTTCACGAATTTATAAAAAGAATACTATGAAATAAATTATGAAAGGAGAGTTGATATAAAATGAGGAAACTAATAATTCTGTTATTTTCAATAAAACTTATATTGTCATTAATCTCATGTGATAAAACCACAGGACCTAATAATCAAACAACCGTAACTGATATTGATGGTAATATATACAAAACAGTAAAAATTGGTGACCAGGTATGGATGGCGGAAAATCTAAAAGTGACTCATTACAGAAATGGAGATCCTATTCCTGAAGTAACTGGAAATTATAATTGGTTTGATTGTTTTAATGGTGCATGGTGTAACTATAACAATGATGCAGTAAACGGCGCTATATACGGTCATTTATATAACTGGTACGCAGTCGATGACGACCGTGGAATTGCGCCGGAAGGATGGCATGTATCAACAGATGATGAGTGGCAAATATTAGTAGATTATCTTGGTGGAAGCACCGTAGCAGGCGGGAAAATGAAAGAGACAGGTACTATCGAGGTAGGAGATGGATTATGGTATGAACCAAATACTGGTGCAACAAATGAAAGTGGCTTTACAGGATTGCCTGGTGGTTACCGATACTTAGTTAGTGGTGATTTCAATTATATTGGATTCTTCTCATACTTTTGGTCATCAAGCGGATACAGCATCACTAATGCTTGGAGTAGGAAATTAAGATACGCTTCTCAAGGCGCAGGTAAGACTGGTATAAATAAAAGAAACGGTTATTCAATTAGATGTGTCAAGGATAGTGGATCGAATCATCCACCAGATAAGCCAAATAATCCATCACCATCTAATAATAGTACATTGATATCCATAAACACAAATTTATCTTGGATATGCACTGACCCTGATGATGATCCATTAACCTATAATGTATATTTTGGAATTTCATCAAACCCACCGCTCGTTAATAGCGGACTCAGCGAGACAACCTACCATCCTGGGGCTTTGAGTGAAGAAACAACCTATACTTGGAAGATAAAAGCATATGATGACCATGGAAATTTTACTACAAGTGATGTCTGGGAATTCACAACTACAAGTGGAGGAACAAGCACAGTAACAGATATTGACGGAAATGTGTACCAAACAATAAAAATAGGTGACCAGCAATGGATAACTGAAAACCTTAAAGTAACACATTACCGCAATGGAGATCCCATTCCTTACATTACAGACAGTGTTACATGGGTTGAATTAAGCACTGGCGCATGGTGTAATTATAATAATGACATAGAAAACGGATCTATATACGGACATTTGTATAACTGGTATGCTGTCAGTGATAGTCGTGGAATTGCACCAGAGGGCTGGCATGTCCCAACAGATGAAGACTGGCAGATATTGGAGGGCTATCTTGGTGGTATCATTATTGCGGGTGGAAAGATGAAAGAAAGTGGTTTTGAGCATTGGGCAAGTCCTAACATTGGTGCTACTAATGAGAGTGGCTTCACCGCGTTGCCCGGTGGCTATCGTTTAGTTTTCCTTAATGATGGCTTCAGCGATATTGGTTACTCTGCGAATTTTTGGTCTTCTAGCAAGTTCGGTAGCAGCTTAGTGTGGTATAGGAGATTGTGTTACACTAGTTCTGGAGTAGGTCGTAATTTTGACTATAAGACATTGGGTTATTCTATTCGTTGTATCAAGGATAATGATATTTTAAACCTCATCCCATAATCCCTTCTCTTGCGCAAGACAAGGGAAATACGTAAATAAAACGATGCATAGTACCGCAAGATTCCAATCTTGCGCATCTACAAGACTCAACATCGGAATGTTGAGTTAACAATTCAAACCATTCGCAAGGTTCAAGAAAAATTTGACAAACAAATTACTTTCCCTAAAAAATAGACCGACGGTCGGTCGATAAAAATCGAAAGGAACATAATGGCTCGTATAGTAAAAAAACATGATGTCAGATTGAATGAGATCATCGATGCTGCGCAGATGCTCTTTTATACAAAGGGTTTTGATGTCGCATCAGTTAATGAAATTATCAACACGATCGGTATAGCAAAAGGCACTTTCTATCATTACTTCACTTCAAAATATGATCTTCTCAATGCCGTGGTTGAGCGCTTTATTATGCAGATCGCAGAATCGATCCAGCCAATATTGCAGCAGGAAGATTTGAATGCAATCGAGAAATTGAATACATGTTTTCGGCAAATAGGGCAGATCAAATTTGAGAAAAAGGAGTTCATGTTTGAGCTTCTAAAAATAATGAATAAGGATGAAAACATCGTGCTGCGATATAAGATGATCACGCGAAGTATCGAATTTCTCACACCCATTATTTCACAGATCATACAACAGGGCATTGACGAGAGATTGTTCAGTACAGATTATCCGACTGAGTGTACTGAATATATTTTATCAATTTCAGGTTACCTTAATGCAAAACTCTCAAAAATAATTCTCGAAATACTTGAAAAAAAACAGGATGTAGCAGTTCTAATAGATAATTATGAAGCATATGAAAGAACCATCGAACGAATCATAGGAGCTGCAGAAAATTCAATTTCGCTTGCAGATGAAGAATTGATTAGAAAATTTTTTATTTCTGAGGAGGAATAAATGCCATTACTCGAATTGCAAGGTGTTATCAAGAACTACACAAAAGGGGAGCAGATCATACCTGCACTCAGGGGTGTCGATCTCATTATCGAGAAGGGTGATTTCCTTTCTATTGTAGGACCTTCCGGCAGTGGCAAATCAACGCTTCTCAATATCATAGGATGTATCGACACACCCACAGAAGGCAGGGTGTTGTATAACGGAGATGATCTCACAATACTTTCCGATAAAGAAAAAACCTATTATCGAAAAGAGAATATTTCATTCATTTTCCAATCCTTCAATCTCATTCCGGTTCTGACCGTTCAGGAAAATGTGGAACTTCCGCTCATCATCGAAAAGAAATTTACTAAGAATGAAATTCACGAAAAATCCACGAACATAATCGAGATCGTCGGGCTCGAAGATATGGCAGACAGATTTCCCCGAGAACTTTCAGGCGGACAGGAGCAGCGCGTGGCTATTGCTCGTGCACTCGTGAAGAATCCTCTGGTCGTGCTCGCTGATGAACCGACTGCAAACCTTGATTCTGAAATGTCCGAAGATATTATCTCAGTCATGCAGAAAATGAATGAGGAGATACATACCACATTTATCTTTTCTACGCACGATCGTCTTGTTGAGAAGCATGCAAAACGTGTTATCATCCTGCGGGATGGCATGATCGCATCGGACGAAAGGAAGAACCATGGGAACACTCAGTAAGATCGCATGGCGCAATGTACGGAGGAATAAACGCCGAACCTTTCTTTCTGCACTCGTTATCTCTGTGGGACTCGGTATATATATCATGATGAACTCTGTCATGACCGGCATGGACCGCGCCAATATTGATAATCTCATTGAACTGAGCACTTCTTCGATCAAAATATCAACAGAACAATATAGTGATGAGAAAGAATCACTTCCCCTCAAATATGGTATTACTGAGCCAGACAAATTGCTTTCTTTTATAATGGATCAGCAGCATGTAATCGGTGTAACTCCGAGAACACAATTCCTCGGACAGCTTTCCAACTGGGAAGACACTATGCCAATAATGGGACAGGTCATCAATATCGATACTGACCGCACTGTTTTTAATCTTGATAACTACATTGTTGGTGAGTATTTTACTGGCTCAGAGGAAAACGAGATCATGCTCGGAAAGGATCTGGCGGAAGAAATGGGAGTGGGCGTCGGTGAGTATATAACACTCTATGCACTCACCAAATTTGATAGCAGGAATGCTGATGAATTTTTCATTATCGGACTTCTCAACACCACAGATCCGAATATCAATCTTAATAATGTTTTGATAAGTTATCAGACCGCAAATGAATTTCTCGATCTCGAAAGTCTTGTCACAGAGATAGATGTTGCTGTTGAGAGAAGAGTTAACTTCAATCAGTTTACACAAGACGTTAACGAAATTGCTCAAAAAATAGGACAAGAGTTTCCTGATCTGCAAATCGACACTTTTGAGGAACTCGCAAGCGCATTTCTCGGTATAACAGAGCAGAAGAAGATCTTCGGCTCGATAATAATGTTGATCATACTTGCCATCGCAGCAGTAGGAATTTTTAACTCTGTGTTGATGAGTGTGTATGAAAGGATCAGAGAAATTGGTGTATTGCGTGCTCAGGGATTCAAGAGAAAAGAGATTGTGGGTCTTTTCGTCTGGGAAGGTGCTTTTATTGGACTACTTGGCAGTATAATGGGTCTCATTCTCGGGTGCGGTGCCAATCTTTATTTAGTTATTAAGGGTTTCCCGTTGGACAAATTTGTTGGCTTTCAGAGCAGTGGAATTCCCTACTGGGGCACATTGTATGGTGAATGGAATATTGACACAATAATCTTCGCATTTTGCTTTGGTATGATAGTCGCACTCGCTGCAAGTTATCTTCCTTCGAGAATGGCTTCAAAGATGGAAGTGACCAAAGCATTGCGTTTCGTGTAAGGAGTATCTGATGTCATTTATCCAAAAATTTGCAGTGAGAAATGTCGGGAGAAATAAGCGCCGTTCGATGCTGGCAGTGATCTCGGTTACGCTTTCAATTCTATTGATCGTATTCCTTCAGGGTTTGATCGGGGGCTTCCTCGACAACCTCGTGCACAACTATACAAAAAATGAAACAGGTCATATCAGAATTGCTACAAAGAAATTTGAAGAGAAAGCAAAGTTCTTTCCTGTAACTGAAAATATAAAAAATCCCCAACAGATCATAGATGAGATTACAAATGATGAAGCAATAAACAGGGAAATAAAGTCGATAAGTCAGCGGATAACCTTTGGTGTGTTACTCACGAATGAGGGGAACAATAAGCAGGCACTTGCCTACGCAGGTGATCCGGAAATAGAAAAGAATCTGTTAATGCTCAATAGATCAATTCTTCCAGGAGGAAGATACCTGGAAGCTGGAAATGAAGCAATCGTAGGAAAAATCCTTGCAGACGATCTTGGGTACAAGCTTGGCGATGAGATAAGTGTCATGACACAGGGGAGTGATTATGCGCTTCACCTCAAGAAATTCACAATTGTGGGAATCTTTGATACAGGTTTGAGAATATATGATGAGAGGATATTCCAGGTACCTCTTTCCAGTGCGCAGGAATTGCTCCGCATGCCCAATCAGGTGCAGCAGATCGTGATCATGCTTGATAATTATCATGATTCGGGAAAAGTAGCCAAAGAAATAGCCTCGAAGTTGGCAAAGTATGATGTGGTCGTGTCACCTTGGACGGAGATCGGTGGCTATGCGATGTGGGTGGATATGGCAAACCAGATCTATAACTGGATATACGTAGTGATTGCATTTCTTGGCGCGTTCATTATCGCAAATATTATGATGATGGTCGTGCTGGAACGCAGAAGGGAAATTGGCATCATCAAATCAATGGGTTTCACGAATGGACAGGTGCTTTCTATGTTCATGAGTGAAGGAATGCTGCTTGGTTTTGTGGGAAGTGTCGTCGGTGCGCTTGTTGGACTCGGTATTGTCACATTTCTCCATTTTCATGGCATTGATTTCTCTAAAATGATGGGCGGGATAGAATTTCCTATGAGTAATATAGTGTATCTGAGATTGAATTTTCTCAGTTTATTAGTTGCCATTCTGTTGGGAACTTTGGTTTCGACTGTTGTCTCATTCTTCCCATCACGAAGAGCAGAAAAAATGAAGATAGTCGATTCTTTGAAAAGCGTGTAATAAAGGAGAAATCATGAAAAAAGTTGTAATACTCATACTCATTCTTGGATGTTCATGTATACTGTATGGGCAGAGTTTATTACTCACAGGTATTGAATTACTTCAGAAAATAGATGAGAATGAATTCTATCAGACAATTGAATACTCGGGTACAATGACCATCCATATAGATGATCAGGTCAGGACAAAAAAGATGACTGCCCAGGCAAAGAGTGAGGGACACAAAGCACTGGTCGAGTTCACCAATCCCGAAGATTATGGCACAAAGTATTTAATGATGGATGATGAACTTAGGATCTATTTCCCCAGTGAAGAAGAAGTAGTAAAGATATCAGGACACATGCTCAAAGAGGGGATGATGGGCAGTGATTTTTCTTATGAAGATGCACTCGAGGCGAGTAAGATCTCAGAAAAATATGAGGTTGAAATTGCTGGACAGGATACGCTGAATGGGCATGAATGCTGGGTACTGACACTCAATGCGAAAGTGAAAGATGTGCCGTATTACTCCAGGAAAATGTGGGTGGATCAGGAGCTTTTCATTCCGTGGAAGGAAGAAATGTACGCAAAATCCGGACGCCTGCTCAAAGAGATGAATGTGCTCGAGATCGGGCAATTTGGCAAGCGGAACTTTGCAGTTAAATCAGAAATGATAAATAAGCTGAGAAAGAACAGCAAAACGGTTTTTGAATTGGAGGATATCACTTTCGATGTCGATTTACCTGACGATATCTTTAGTTTGAGATACCTGCAGCATTAGGTGAATATGAAAAAATTAATTATACTTGTTGGGCTCATATTATTCATCATGGTAGGGCTTAATGCGGAGACTCAATCCGGCTTGAAGGTATGGGGTTCAAATTTTATTGATCTGAGCGCATATCATTACCTGAATAATGAGAGTGATTCTATTAAGTTCGGAGCCATGAACACCTTTCGCTTTAATTTTCATAACAGGAACAAACGTTATGGCAAAATTGAAGGAAATTTTGATTTGATCATTCCCTTCGGATATACTGCCGGTCAATTTCATAGTTTAATAGATCAAACGAAAGCATCCGACTCGCTTTCCATGCCCTACTATCCGCTATTTATATATGGTAACACTCCGGTGCTGCTCGATATAAGAAAGCTGTATGTCTCTCTTTATCTACCTTTTGCGGACATCACGATAGGTAGGCAGATCATAAACTATGGCAAAGGGATTGTGTTCTCTCCAATAGATGTATTCTCAACTGTCGATGTCACAAACATTAATTTTGAGCGGCATGGGAGTGATGTTGCAGTAATAAAAATTCCCTTTTCCTTTCTTTCGGGATTGGATGTGGTGACTGAACTCCCAAGAAAGAACCACGAATATTCGACAGCTCTTCGTGGGTATTTCAATACTATGGGCTTTGATATTGCTCTCAACACAATATACAAGCATCGATCCGAAGAAATGATCGCGGGTTTGTCCTTTAAGGGTGATGCCTTCTTCGGTGTATATGGAGAATTCGTAGAGCATTTTGCAAAAGATTATTCTGATAGATATTTTGAAGGAATGCTCGGGCTGGATTATTCGATTGCTAATACCTATTTTTTTACGAGTGAATACTATTACAAAAACAGCAATATCCAAAATGAATGGGGGAAACATAATCTCTTTTTATCTTTTAAGTATGTGATAAATGATCTTATGAACGTGTCTGCTCATGTGATTGGAAGTGATGTCGGTGGAGATACTCAGAGGCTTATGTATATGGGGCAATTTTATTACAATATACTCCAGAATGTTGATGTGATAACCTATGCACGGTATTTTTCATATAAGCAGGATAATGACACTCTGCCTGATCTGGAATATGCAGTGAGGGTTGAGGTGAAGTTTTAGGATCATAATGGAACGCAGATAAACACTGATAGAGCAGATTTTCGCAGATGAAAAACATTAACCATGAAATACCAGTCTTCTCCGATTGTTGGTAGATACGCCTTGGCTGTCACTAAAAGGAACGAAAGAAAAAACTTTCGTCCTGAGCTTGAAGAAGAGTTTATTTAATATAAATCGTACCAAATATTATTATAGGATAAACTCGTCTCAAATAAAAATGCCGTGTATTTATACAAATCCATTATGTGTCGGCCTAGCAATCCTTATCAATATTCATCGGTATCGTCTCTCAAAAAATCACATAACAATTGACATGCATGGAATCAATTTTCGAATCTATCCAAGCTAAAAAGTATCTCAAAAAAATATGAACAAGAAATTTGACCCGAAACAAAATTATGCCGAAAGCATGAAGCGAGTGGGCTATATCGCAAGAGAAAAAGCCACTCCAAAAGTTTATACAGAAATAGGATTTAAAAGCGGCCTGGAAGTACATCAGCAATTAAAAACAGAGGAAAAACTTTTCTGCAGATGCCCTGCCGGAAAATATCATGACCTGCAAGATTATGATGCCGAACTTATACGTCACATGCGTCCCACACTTTCAGAAATGGGCACTTATGATGGCACTGCATTGATGGAATTCCGCACTCGCAAAAATATAACATATTACATCAAAAATGAAACCACCTGCACCTACGATATTGATGACACACCGCCCTTTCCAATTAATAGAGAAGCCCTCGAATATGCGATTGAAATATCTTTGCTGATGCATCAAAACATTGTTGGCGAACTGCACATTACGCGCAAACAATATCTCGACGGCAGCATTCCAACCGGTTTTCAGCGAACTGCGATCGTGGGTATCGAGGGAGAAATTCCGCTCAAACATAAAAATGTCCGCATCATTCAGCTCAGCATAGAAGAAGATGCATGCCGCGAGGTTTCCGATATTGGTCATGAAAGGATATATACAACTGACCGCCTTGGGATTCCGCTTATCGAGACAGTGACCTATCCCGAACTTCTCACTCCGGATGAAGTAATGGAAGCAGGACAGGTTATCAGATTCATAAATAGAAGCTCCGGTAAAGTACGTGTTGGTATTGGAGCAGGCAGGCAGGATGTGAATGTCAGTATCACCGGCGGAACACGGGTCGAAATAAAAGGTGTTTCCCGTATCAAATGGATAGCAAAACTTACACATAATGAAGCATTTCGTCAGAAAGCACTGCTGGAAATCAAAAAGGAATTATGTGATCACATCAAGGACACTAAAAAATGGAAGCCCACCTTCAAGGCAATTACCTTTGATGTATCCGATATCGAGTACCAGCCAATAAAAGATGCAATGGATAGGAGCTGGAAGCTCATTGCCTGCAATCTGACTGAGTTCAAAGGAACACTCTCTTTCTTCCTGCAGCCCGGAAAAACCTTTGCTGATGAGCTGGAAGGTCGTTTGAAGGTCATTGCATGCCTTGAAAAACCGAATATGGTGCATTCTGAGGATATGAATCCTGTGTTCAATGAAGATATGTTGAAGAAGCGAAGCAAATTATTAAAATGCGGTGAGAACGATGCACAGATCGTGTTCTGGGCTCCGGAAGATGATGTGAAAACTGCGATGGAAACCATTGAGGAGCGCTGCAGAATGGCTTTTGAAGGCGTGCCCAACGAAACAAGAAAAGCTCTCGATGACGGCACCACGATCTTTGAACGCGTGCTCCCAGGTGCTGATAGAATGTATCCTGACACAGATTCTGCTCCCATCCCAATCAAAGATGAGTATATTAAGGAAATTGGTAAGGCGCTTCCTGTTAGTTTGAAGAAGCGAATGAAGCAGCTCAAAAAATGGCATATTCCTGAAGATTGCTATTATTACATTCTCAGGAATGATCTAATGCCATTGCTGGAGCGAATGATCAGGTATCTTGGGATCTCTCCGAAATGGGCTGGAACGCTTCTGGGTCATAGGTTAAAACATATTGAGGGTCAGAACAGATCATCAGTTCCATTTGAATATGAGCGGGTGTACGAGTTGATAGAATTCCTTCAAAAAGAGCAAATTGATCTTGATATTCTTCCCTCGATGCTTGAGATCCTCTATGTGCATCCACGTATGGAATTTGAGTCGATACTCAATCTCGTAACATTTGAAAGACATCAGAAAGATGAAATTCTGAACAATATTCCAAGTTTACATGCGATGTTCAAGAAGATTGGCTGTACGCTCGATTCCAATGCTGAAGAGAAATGGATAATGGGGCATCTGCGTCCTATCGCTCTGGGAAATATGCGGCTCAAGGAGCTTAATCAAGCAGTACAGAAAATTCTGCAGGGAGATGAGCTATGATAGATATATTTAAAGGTTATAAAGGACAGTCGCTCTCGGTTTTGAAGAATTTCAAGGTTCGTGTATGGAGCGATGCTGAGATATCAACAACTCGAGGAAATTTCAAAGGGATCATTCTGCCTCGATCAGAAAATGACGATGACATGCACATTGTGCTGAAACTTGCCACCGGCTACAATGTGGGAATTGATGTAAACACGATCACGGATATGAAAGAGATCGGCTATAAAGAAGCTCATTATAAAATTCCTGAAAAAAAATTTCCTTTTACAGAAGGCAAACCGAATATAAAACTCTTAGGCACCGGCGGCACGATCGCTTCACGATTGGATTATAGAACCGGTGCGGTCATTCCTGCATTTTCTCCGGGTGAGCTTTATGGCGCAGTTCCGGAACTTGCTGATATTTGCAATTTGCAGACCGAAAAACTTTTTGCGGTTTTCAGTGAGAATATGGGACCCGACCAATATAAAAAGCTCGCAATTACGATCGGAAAAGAGATTGAAAAGGGCATAGACGGCATTGTGATCGGGCATGGAACAGATACGCTTCATCATACTGCTGCTGCACTTTCATTTATGATACAAAATTCACCTGTTCCTATTGTGTTGGTTGGCTCGCAGCGCTCGTCAGACAGACCTTCTTCCGATGCAGCTTTGAATCTCATCCACGCAACAACCACTGCTGCCACGTCTGATATTGCGGAAGTTCTGGTATGTATGTTCGGTCCTACATCCGATGAGTATGGCTTGCTGCACAGGGGAACTCGTGTGAGAAAGATGCACTCGTCATATCGCTCAACTTTCAGAACAATAGGGGATGTGCCGCTTGCGACAGTTACTCGTGATGGAGTTGTGCTGATAAAACATAATTATAATCACAGGCGCAAAGATAGGAATGTTACGATTCTTCCTTACTTTGAGGAAAAGGTCGCTTTGATTTATTACTATCCGAATATGCAGCCCGATATGATCTACTCGCTCATCGATAATGATTACAAAGGAATTATCATTGCCGGTACTGGTCTGGGGCATGTGAACAAACCGCTTTATCCTGCCATCAGGAAGTGCAAAGAAAAGGGCATTCCTGTTTATATGACTGTTCAGACTCTGTGGGGTTATGTGCACATGTTCGTGTATGATACAGGACGTGATCTGATGAGTTATGGAATTATTCCGGCAGAAAATATGCTTCCTGAAGTTGCTTATATCAAGCTTGGCTGGGCGCTCGGGCAGACCAATGATCCTGAAAAAGTAAAAGAGATCATGCTTACACCAATTGCCGGTGATATTACTAAACGGGAACCCTATAACGGTTATCTTATTTATCAGGGTGGCATTCCGGAAGTGGAAGAATTCATTAAAAAAGTGCATAAATAAAAGCAAGCACTGAGACTAATGGAACGCAGATATATGGCAGATACAGAAATTGAATTATTTTACCACAGAGGGCACAGAGAGTACCAGCCTTGGTGACACTACGACGCGGCAAGCAGAGGGCTTAGAGAAAATGATGGAGGTATTATGAATTGTGGCTTCAAATGTAACTCAACATACCAATGTTGAGTACGCAAGACTGGAATCTTGCGTTACATTAAAATACGCATTTACACAAAATAATAAGGATTGTCACACTGAGGCTCTCGAAGTGTGATATGGTATTAGTCTATAGCCCTTCGACAAGCTCAGGGTGACAATTTTATTGGGGAGAGTTCGGTTTATCCCTTATTCCTGACTCAATTTATTCAATCTATTCATTTCCCTTTTTCTATCAATTTCTCTGAGAATTTTCTTTCGCATTCTGATGTTTTTGGGAGTTACTTCCAGCAGTTCATCATCATTGATATATTCAAGCGCTTGTTCCAAACTGAATTGCCGTGGCGGGACAAGGTTGATCGCATCATCAGAGCCCGCAGCACGAACATTTGAGAGTTTCTTACCCTTCACTATATTCAGCACCAGATCGTTTTCCCGCGAATGCTCACCAATTATCATACCTGCATACACTTCCACACCGGGTCCGATGAATAAAATTCCGCGTGCCTGGAAATTGAATAGCGAATATCCGGTCGCTGTGCCTTTTTCCATAGCGATCAACGCACCCCGGCTTTTTTTGTCCAGGTCGCCTTTATAAAATTCATATTCGTAAAAACTATGATTGATGATACCTGTGCCGCGCGTTGTTGTCAGAAATTCGTTCCTGAAACCGATCAAGCCGCGAGCAGGCACTTTATATTCCAGACGTGTGTAGCCATCGTTGCCTGGCACCATATTCAGCATTTCGCCTTTTCTGTATCCAAGCATTTCGATAACTGTTCCTACAAATTCATCAGCAACATCTATAGTCACAAGTTCAATAGGTTCTGTACGTTTTCCTTCAAGCTCCCGATAAATAACTTTGGGTGTGGAAACTTGGAATTCAAAGCCTTCGCGACGCATATTCTCGATGAGAATGGAAAGCTGAAGCTCGCCGCGCCCTTTTACAATGAACTCATCTCCGTTTTCCGTACCTTCGATCTTGATGCTGACATTTGTTTGAAGCTCTTTCTGCAGTCTATCCCAGATATTTCTGGAAGTGACATACTTGCCTTCTTTTCCAGCAAAAGGAGAATCATTAACTCGGAAGGTCATTGAAAGGGTAGGAGCATCGATCTCAATGATCGAAAGCGGTTTGGGATTTTCTTTGCAGGCAGCTGTTTCTCCCACATCGACTCGTTCCATCCCGGCGAGTGAGACGATATCTCCAGCAAATGCCTTTTTTATTTCTTTCTTTTTCAAGCCATCATAATGGAAAATCTTTGTGATACGATAGAGCAGTCTTTCTCCATCACGCTTGAGTAATACGACCTCTTCGCCCTGACTCACAGTCCCGTTTGTGATCTTTCCGGTTCCGATCTTTCCGAGATAATTGTCATACTCGATGGCTGAAACCAGCATTTGAAAAGGTTTGGACTCATCGCCTTCAGAATCTTTCACTCTGTGTATGATGGTTTCGAATAAAGGGATCAGGTCGTCATTTTCGTCTTCCAGTTCATACCTTGCATAGCCGTCTTTTCCTGATGCAAAAATAATAGGGAAATCCAGTTGTGCATCATTTGCATGGAGGTCGCAGAAAAGGTCGAACACCATTTCAAGAACCTCGGCAGGACGCGCATTTGGTCTGTCTATTTTATTGATGATCACGATCGGGTCCAGTCCTAATTCCAGAGATTTTTTCAGCACATATTTTGTTTGAGGCATCGGACCTTCAAATGCATCGACCAGAAGCAAAACAGAATCCACCATTTTCATGATGCGCTGGACTTCTCCGCCAAAATCGGCATGTCCGGGTGTATCAACAAAATTTATCTTATAATCTTTATAGTTAAGAGAGGCATTTTTGGAAAAGATAGTAATGCCGCGCTCTCTTTCAAGGTCGTTGCTGTCCATCACGCGATCGGCAATGTTCTCGTTCTCTCTGAAGATGCCGGACTGCCTGAGAGCTGCATCCACAAGAGTTGTTTTGCCATGATCAACATGAGCAATAATAGCGATATTTTTAATTTTTCTCATTATTTTTCATTTCATGATTATTTCTTTTGCAGCAGGTCACAAAAAAGTAGTCTTATCAAAATCCGGTGGTTATTGAGTCAATGTATTTGAGGGAATGTATAAATTATGTTAGAAAGTAGTGTTAAGTTTGGGATAAATTAATTTCAGCAAGCATATTGTATCCTTTGTGCATACATCTGTATGCTTATTTCATACAAAAAAACTGGTAGTGAGTTTTTTCTATCCATATTTTTATATAATAACAAATAGATCTATTCCTGATTCCAGCGATATTTTAATTTTTTTCATTATTTTCATTACGCTTTAATCAAAAAATTATAATTATCTCACCATGGTCTCTGATGTTTATTTATCATCATTTTCCAAAGTTCAAATAGTATTTCTTCAAGTTTCTCCACTCTAGCGCTTGTAAAAACTTTTTCTTCTCTATCTTCTAAATTGTTATAATAATTTTCAATATGAACTCTGTTCCTCATATTACCAAATTCTTTCAAGCTATCATATATTATATCATTTTTGTTTCCAAATAACTCATATTTACTCATTATTTTTATTATATCGGAATAATTATATTTTTTTATTGAATAATATATACTCCCACTTTCTTTATCTCTTTTTTTTACCTTTTTACTTTCAATTTCCTTTTTTATCGATTTTACTTTTATATAATCTAAACCCACTGAAAGATGATTTGTTGCTCCATATAATCTATAAATAAAATCAACTAATATAGCTTCAATAATTGATACTATTGTTATTGTTATCGGCTTGTTTAATATATCATTTTTTTCATTTATTTTTGCCGTTTCAAAGAGAGCTTTTAATATTTCGAAGTTATACATAATATTATCACCATGTTTAAAGCTCCATATAAACATAAAAAGCTCATCTCTAATCTTCTTACAATCATTGTAATCTAACTTGCATTTTTGTTCTATCATTTCTCTCTTTCTAAATGTGTTTCATATAAAAAAATTGCAAGAGTCGATGCTGCTCCTGCAGCTAACCTAGCGTGCCTTTGCGTTAATCCACTCTTTGTTTTTGCACTTTTCCCATGCCCTGTTCCATATAAACCTCTCAATTCAGCCATATTTTGCGCAATATTTCCAAGATTACTTAATAGTACTTTTATTACTCCTTCTCCCTTTACCTTATTATCTATATCATCTGGTAATAATTTTATTACTTTCCTTACTTTTTTTACAAGTTCTCCTATTTTCTCACTTTTTCCATAATCTACATTTCTTTCATCAAGTATTGTTTTGCATACGGTTTCAATTAATTCTTTTGCAGTACCGATAGCAAGATCTGGCTCCTTTTCAATTGACTCATTAATTCTTTCTAACTGCTTATTTACATAATCTCCATCAATTTTTTCTAATGTTTTAACTGTTTCATCAATTAATATATTTTTTGTATTTTCTTTAATATTTCCATCTTCATAAATAAAACCATCTTTTTCAATCCATTTCTTCAAACCATTAAATATTATTCTATTTATTTTTTTTGTATCTTTTGGATATAAATCGTTTTTTGTTCTATCTTCTAAAGTTGATAATACATTACCATACAAATTTATAAACTTTCTTACATCTATTGGATCATTAAAATCTAAAGTATGATAATATTGTTCTACTAAAGATCTTCTTTGCCCATCTTCAGGTGGTTCATAATCATAATCACAATCAATATCAACAGCATCAAATTCCATTTTTATTTCTCTTAAAATTGTCCCAACAAAATATTCCCTTAATTCCAACCTTGTTTTCTTAGAGATAATATCTTGTTTTATCATTTTTTTCCACTTCATCCTTTAACAATTTTTTTTCTTCCACTTTAAAATAAGAAACAATTTAATTTTTTAAATCTTTTTATTTAATTTCCTTCCCTTCATGTCAAATTTTTAATTTAATGTATTTATCTACTTGCTATTAAACCTCACATAGCTAAAAACACTCTACCATGTCTTTTCGTAATTTTTTAACACCATTAATGTTTTAATATTTCAGATCCATCCCCCCTTCTCCCTTTTCCTTTCCTCCATTTTTACTTTCTTTGACAAAATATGCACTCCAATAAAACTTCATCTATCATAATTCCGGAGGTTTCATGCTCAAAAAGATAGATCCTGAAAAAACTGATGCATGGAATAAACTACAGGAACATTACGAAACAATGCAGCACACTTCTATGAAGGATATGTTTGCACACGATCCAGATATATTTGTTATCCAAACCATCGAAAATATTGAATTGTGCTTTTACGACTCTTTCTTCTCTTGTTATTGTTTGAATTGCAGCGACGTTATCTTTTCTTAAAATAATCACATAATTTATTAACAGCGGATCCGCCTTCGTACCGAAACAAGGGACTTCGGCGGGACAGCCAAAAGCGAACAATGCCGTTTTGCACCCTTATATTTATTTGTTTTGAGCAGTGTTCTGAGCAGTTTCAATTGTCAAGCGGTAAATAGAGATTGCTGAAATACAAAAGTGTCTCCGCTCTGAAATCCAAGGATATCGAACCAGACTCACTCTATAATAACATATTAGTTTTGTCGTATCAGGACTCTGATCGACAAACAAAATCTGCTATTTAAAATAAGTGCTTATTACTTTCCAGTTTTCGAAATAATTATATTCTTCATTATTGATTATCGCTGGATATACTTTATCTGAACCCTGATGATCAGTTGCAGAAAAAGAAATCTGATGATCTATACCAAGATCTAAATTTTTAATTGATTCCATCTGAGTAATAAAATTTGATCTTGTAAGGTTTTTACTAGATCTGGTTAATCCTTCTACCAAAACCTTGGCAGCGAGATATCCTTCCAGACTCACATGATTCAATTCTACATCCGGAGCATATACTTTCAAATCATTTCTGGCATCCACTACTCCGGGCAGCATACTGTATTCGGGAGGTACAACCTGAGTGATAATTTCTCCATCACCCTGTCCTGCATCATTCAAAATATCCAAAAGTTTGTGTGCTCCAACAAAAGACACGTTCATATAAATAGGATTAAAATTCTGTTTTTTTCCTTCGATAATGAATTTGGCGCAGCTTCCGTAGGTTCCGACCATTACAATTGCATCCGGATCTGTAGGTAGAATTTTGTTTAATCCCGCTTGAATATCAGAAGTATTTCTCTGATAAGTTCCCCGGGAATGAATCTTTAATCCTCTTTTTGTTAATGAGTTATTCAGGCCTTCAAGCACAGTATATCCAAAAGGGTCATCCTGGTAGAAACAGGAAATTTTGGTCATTCCAAGCTCGTCTACAACTCCTTTAATAAATTTTTCTACTTCGTCGTAGTAGCTGGCACGATAATGAAATATCTCTTTCACCAGCGGATGCCTTAACGGCTCAGCTCCGGTAAATGGTGCAACGAGCGGAATTTGTTTTTCAATAATAACTGGTTTTATGGCCATGGTGGTTGGTGTTCCCACGTTTCCGAATAAACAAAAAACTTTGCTTTCATCGATCAATTTATAAGTATTCTCGATGCAGCGACCCGGCTCATATCCATCGTCATAGGCAATCAGTTTAATATTTCTACCATTCACACCACCCAACTTGTTGATACGATTGAAATATGCCATTGCTCCATTTTTGAAGCTAATTCCCAAATAGTCTGAAGGACCAGATAAAACCGTGGACATCCCAATCAAAATCTCAGTGTCTGTTACTCCTACATCGACTTGCTCCGTTACATTAACTTTCACCGCAATACCTCCTATGTATTCCTATATTATTAACATTCGGACAACAAACAAATATAATTGCATATTATGTAATTATTTAGTATAAATAATGTTCTGAGCAGCTTCAGTTGTCAAGTTGTAAATGAAATCAATAGAATTCACTTTCTACTTTTTTTGACAAAATATCCAGCTCCATAACATTTCACCCATCATACTCACGGAGGTTTCATGCTCAAAAAGATCGATCCTGAAAAAACGATGCATGGAAAAAACTACAGAAACATTACAACACAATTCAGCACGCTTCAATCCTCGTCCTCTTTACCAAGCCCCAGCTTGGTAAAGCAAGCTATCGATAATTATTTATGAGAAGCTCATACAAGTTTTCTGAATATGCCACCGAAATCTACTTTTTAACATTCACAATAGTTGAATGGATTACCATATTCAATTACCCCAAATATTGTGATATAATCGTGAACAATTTTCAGTTTTACAGAAAGAATCAAGGGCTAAAAATACATTATCTTGTCATAATGCCCGAACACATTCATCTTATTGCATCCTCTGAAAATAATATAGGAAGGATAATAAGAAATTATAAAAGTTTTTCAGCAAAAGAAATTATACAAAATCTGAAACATGATAAGCGCACAGAGATATTAAATTTGTTAAATTTTTATAGAAAGAAGTCTAAATCAGAATCAGAATATCAAGTATGGCAAGAGGGCAGTCATCCTGAAAGAATAACTACTACAGATATGTTAAATCAGAAGATTAATTATATTCACTTTAATCCAGTTAAAGCTGGTCTAGTGACCACTCCTGAGCAATGGAGATATTCAAGCGTTGGTTATTATGATGGAAATGAATCTATAATGGAATTTGATGAGCTTGTCTTTTAATTCTATGAAGACACAGTTATTTGTGAAGTAATTGCTTTACCAAGCTGGGGCTTGGTAAAGAGAAAAAAGAGTGGGCTGCTTTTTCGAGGATTCAGTAGGGCCATTTGCCATTAATAGACCGCTTATTATAGCATTCTCTGAATGCCACTTCGATAAATCGTTGAGAAGTCCAGTAATGCTTCTTCCGTCCTCCTTTCTCCATTTTCCGTATTTCTTTGACAAAATATCCTGCTCTACAAAACTTCACCTATCATAATTCCGGAGGTTTCATGCTCAAAAAGATCGATCCTGAAAAAACCGATGCATGGAAAAAACTACAGAAACATTACGACACAATTCAGCACGCTTCAATGAAGAAAATGTTTGCAAACGATCCATCACGATTTGATAAATATTCGATCACATTTGAGGATATTTTGCTCGACTATTCAAAAAATATAATAAACGAAGAAACAATGAAACTACTTATCGAGCTTGCAAAGGAATGTGAACTGGAAGATGCTATTGAAAAAATGTTCACCGGTGACGAGATCAATGAAACCGAAAACAGAGCGGTTTTGCATACTGCATTGAGAAATTTCTCAGACGATCCTGTGTATGTGGATGGGGAAGATGTCATGCCGGAAGTGAAAGCAGTACTTAATCAAATGAAGGAATTTTCTAAGAAGCTTCTCAGCGGAGAATGGAAGGGCTATACGTGCAAGTCGATCACGGATATTGTGAACATCGGCATTGGCGGCTCAGATCTGGGTCCGGTCATGGTCACTGAAGCGCTAAAACCTTACTGGAAGAACATCAAACCTCATTTTGTATCAAATGTGGATGGCACTCATATTGCAGAAACTCTGAAAAAACTCGATCCGGAAACTACACTTTTCATGATCGCATCCAAAACATTTACCACGCAGGAAACAATGACCAATGCTCACACTGCACGGGACTGGTTTCTTAAACATGCAAAAATATCAGAACACATAAAAAGGCATTTTGTTGCAATATCAACAAATGAAGAAGGGGTTATCAAATTCGGCATCGATCCGAAAAATATGTTCCGATTCTGGGATTGGGTTGGCGGACGATATTCATTGTGGTCAGCAATTGGGCTTTCCATTGCCTGCACTATCGGTTATGAGAATTTCGAGCAGCTCCTGAGAGGTGCGTATGCCATGGATGAGCATTTCAGAACTGCATCCTTTGAGAAAAATATACCTGTCGTATTGGCTCTGCTTGGGATATGGTATAATAATTTTTTCAATGCACAAACACAGGCAATTCTGCCTTATGATCAGTACATGCACCGCTTTGCTGCGTATTTCCAGCAGGGAGATATGGAGAGCAATGGAAAGTCAACTGACAGGACAGGAAATCCCGTCGAGTATCAGACGGGTCCAATAATTTGGGGAGAGCCGGGCACGAATGGACAGCATGCATTTTATCAGCTTATTCACCAGGGCACAAAACTCATTCCTTGTGACTTTCTCGCACCTGCGATCAGTCACAATCCGATAGGGGAGCATCATAAGATATTACTCTCGAATTTCTTTGCCCAGACCGAAGCGCTCATGATGGGGAAAACAGAAGCAGAAGTTCGAGCTGAACTGGAACAAACCGGAAAATCACAAGAGGAAATTGAGAAACTACTGCCATTCAAAATTTTTAAAGGGAATAAACCAACTAATTCGATCCTATTCAAAAAGCTAACACCCAATACGCTCGGCAGTCTAATCGCTATGTATGAACATAAAATATTCGTGCAAGGTGTGATATGGAATATCTTTAGTTTTGATCAGTGGGGAGTAGAACTTGGCAAGCAGCTTGCCAAAAGCATATTAAAGGAATTGGAAGATGATATGCCGGTACACGATCATGATTGCTCGACTAATGGCTTGATCAATGCGTATAAGAGGATGAGAAAAGATAAATAGGATTTCCATAAATTTGATTGCGTTTAATGAATTTTCATAATTCTTGACGTCAGGTATTAATTCTGTAAGGAATGTAATGTTTGTTTATGTTGGGCATTTCTAAGAGAAAAACAAGGAGAAAAAAAATGAAAAGAATTTTGTTAATTTTACTGACGCTTTTGGCTTTGCTCTTGGTTTCATGCGATAAAACCACAGAATCAGACAACACTCCACCCACTGTAGTTATCACATATCCGGCAAATAATTCTGAATTCATAGAAGGAACAGAGATTAGAATTACTGCAGAAGCATTAGATAATAAAAAAGTTGAAAAAGTTGAATTCTTTATCGATGGCACAATGGTTTCAACTGATACTACCGAACCCTATGAACATGTGTGGCACTCTGGATTTAGAAAAGATGTAAATCATACCGTTTATGCAAAAGCGTTTGATGCAAGTAATAATAGTTCCTCATCAGAATTAATTAATGTAATAGTTGGAGAAACGGGTACTGTAATTGATATTGATGGTAATATTTATTCTACGATTTTACTTAGTAATCAGATTTGGATTGCAGAAAACCTAAAAGTAACCCATTATCGAAATGGAGATCCAATTCCTCATGTAACTGATCATGAGGAGTGGATCAACACAACTTCTGGTGCATATTGCGTGTACTGGAATAATCCTACTAATGTAGACATATACGGCAACCTTTATAATTGGTATGCAGTAGATGACGAGCGTGGACTTGCACCTACGGGATGGCATGTGCCTACTGATGACGATTGGAAAGAACTGGAAATGTTTCTTGGGATGACACAAACTCAGGCTGATAGTACAGGATATCGTGGAATAAATGAAGGTAGTAAATTAGCTGGTAGGGGTGAGTTGTGGTATCCTGATGTTTTAGAAAATGATCCTGAATTTGGTTCAAGCAGATTTACGGCTTTGCCTGGTGGTCGCCATGACTACACTGGTTTCTATTATTTAGGATTCGGCGCTTATTTCTGGTCTTCTAATGAGTTTAATAGTAACCGTGCATGGAATCGGTTATTGAATTACATTTACACAAAAATTTATCGTTACAATGTCCCTAAAATGTATGGTTATTCTGTTCGCTGTGTCAGGGACTAAATTTATTGTTTATCGACAATATAACGGATGAAGTTCAGATCAATTTATGAGTCTCTGAATTCCGTGTCAGATTTGCTACCAGTGAAGTCCAAGTAATATAAAGACACCATAATTAGCGTTCATCTGATTTCCATCCTCCGTCCTCCATTCTCCCTCCTCCGTTTTCCATTTCTTTGACAAATAATCATTACAAATAAAAGTTCACCTATCAAAATATCAGGATGACTAAATAAAAAAGTGGAAACCAATATTCTCATTCTTGGCTCGATTATAATATTCCTTGCTGCATTTTTACAGGGTACAACAGGTTTTGGTTTCTCATTATTTTCCATTCCTTTGCTGACTCTTTTCATTTCTCCGAAGACTGCAATACCAATGATACTGCTCGTCTCACTTATCATAAATATTTCTGTGTTATATAATAGCAGGAAATCCCTGAATTTCAAGTTCATTTTGCCGATTTTCCTTTTTAGCATGATCGGTGTACCCATCGGAGCAAAGCTGCTGCTCATTCTTCCTGATTATGTGCTCAAGATCGTGATTGGCATTTTCATCTTGTTGTTCGGGATTCTTTTCTTATTTAATGTACGCTTTAAGGTGAAACATGAGAAGGTCACTAGAGCATTTGTCGGTTTTTTCAGTGGTCTGTTGAACGGCAGTATCACAATGAGCGGACCGCCGATAATTATTTTTCTGGCAAATGAGCAAAAAGGAAAAATGCACTTCCGGGCTCATCTTGCATCATTCTTTCTGCTCCTGACGCTGTTCACAATTCCGGTTTATTTATACTACGGGCTCATCACAAAAGTGGTTGTGGATTATGCCTTGATCTTTAGCATTGCGGTCATTCTTGGTGTGCTCGGAGGTAACATTCTCATCCGCAGGATACAGGAAGTACATTTCAGAAAGTTGACACTAATGATCATTATTTTAATGGGAGTCCTGGCAGTATATTCAGGCATTCGAGGAGTTTTATCATGAAAGAATATGATGTGATGATAATCGGCGGCGGCGCTTCAGGACTTGCTGCTGCGATATCTTCAGCCAGAAAAGGGGCAAAAACTACGATCATCGAGCGTTTGCACCGAATTGGGAAAAAGATACTCGTGACTGGAAACGGGCGCTGTAACTTCTTAAATGCATCTCTGCAGAAAAAAAATTATCATGGAACTGATCCTGTGTTTATACAAAATGTGTTCGCACAGTTCAATGGTGCACAAATTCTTGATTTTTTTCATGAACTAGGAATTCTTTCAAAAGAGGAAGAGAATGGGCGCATATTTCCGAGATGTGACAAGGCAAGTGCAGTTCTTGATGTGCTTCGATATGAATGCGATCGGCTGGGGGTTGATGAGTTCTGTTCGCAGAAAGGCGTGGAAATTCAGAGATTACTGGAGTCTTTTGTGATAAATACTAATGAAGGTCAGGAATTCCGGGCAAAGAAGGTAGTGCTAACAACAGGCGGGAAAGCAAGTCCGCAGTTCGGCTCTGACGGCTCGGGTTTTGCTCTTGCACAGAAGTTAGGGCATACGATCATTGAGCCATATCCATCTCTTGTGCAGATAAAACTGGATGATGAATATCTTAATCACCTTAAAGGAATACGAAATGATACACGTGTATCTTTGTATGCAAATGAAAGTCTTATCGATACACAGAAAGGGGAGATACTTTTTACCGAATATGGCATTTCGGGCATACCGACCCTGCAGCTCAGCAGATACATTCATTATCCTGAACTGAAAGATACTTCTATGGAACTGCATGTTGATCTCTTTCCGGAAATATCATTTCACGATATGAAAAAGATGTTGATCGATCGTTTTCAAACATTATCTTACAAATCTGTGGAACATGCAATGATCGGGCTGATCAACAAGAAAATGGTGCTTCCGACTCTTTCATTGGCAGGAATCGATAAGGCAAAGCTGAGTTCCGAATTAAATAGCGCTGAGATAGAGAACATCACTCATCAAATAAAAGATAGAAGATTCACTATCAAAGGCACACTTTCATGGCGTGATGCGCAGGTAACAGCAGGCGGAGTTTCCACTAAAGAAGTAGATGACCGAACTCTTGAATCAAAACTAATACCGGGTTTGTATTTTGCAGGAGAAGTGTTGGATATTCACGGCGATTCGGGCGGTTACAATCTTGCATGGGCATGGGCATCGGGATATGTAGCTGGAATGCATGCTGCTGAACCCTTGAAGAAAAGGAAAAGATGATACTAATTGAAGAAATAAAACTTCCAATAAATTCTTCTCGAACTCGATTGAAAGAGGAAATTTTCAAGATTCTCCAAGTAGAAGCTGAGGATGTTGAGTATTACAAATTGATAAAAAAGGCACTTGATGCGCGCAAGAAGAATAATATCCAGTTTGTCTATACAGTTGATGTAATATTTTCTGATGAAACAGTTGAGAAAAATCTCTTAATAAGCTTGCAGGAAGATAAATATGATAAAGTGGTCAAACAGCATCGTATCAGAGAAATCGAACCATATATCTATGATGTGCCACGAGCAAATTATACAGATCATAAGCAAAGATCGATAATTGTTGGCAGCGGACCAGCCGGATTGTTTGCAGGATTATTACTTTCCAAAGCAGGTTTGGAACCACTCATTATTGAGAAAGGTAAAAAGGTCGGTGAAAGAGTAAAGGATGTTAGAGAATTTTTCAATACAGGTGAATTGAATACGAAGTCAAACATACATTTTGGGGAAGGCGGGGCAGGTACATTTTCTGATGGAAAACTCTACACACTGATAAATGATAATCGAACAAAACATATTTTTGATGAATTTATTGCAGCCGGTGCTCCAACAGAAATTGCCTACAATGCACGTCCTCATATTGGTACTGATAATCTGCGTAAAGTGGTTAAAAATCTTCGGGAAAAGATAGAACATCTCGGCGGCGAATTTTTATTTGAGCATGAGTTGAAGGATGTCATAATAGAAAACGGAATACTAAAAAAGATACAAGTCAATGATGCTTATTATGAAACTTCATCTTTGATACTGGCAGTTGGTAATGCTGCAAGAAATACTTTTGAAATGCTTCACGATCGAAATGTCAAAATGGAAGCTAAGCCCTTTTCTATGGGTGTGCGTATCGAACATCCACGGGAATATATTAACAAACTTCAATATGGTGAAGAGTACAAAAATCCGAAGCTGCCGCAAGCACATTACAAACTGGCGGTACATCTGAAAAATGGCAGAGGAGTATATACTTTCTGCATGTGTCCCGGCGGGTGGGTTGTACCTGCTGCTACAGAAATGGATGGTGTTGTGATCAATGGAATGAGTACTTTCGCTCAGGATAATATAAACTCAAATGCAGCGATTCTGGTGAATGTTAATGTAACGGAGCAAGTCGATGTAGGAGTAACAGACACTGAGATTTTGATTGGGATGTCCACGGTTTTATCTGGTCCTTCAGACTATTTGGG